>JARRJW010000153.1:0-4961 GCA_037388785.1 Gammaproteobacteria bacterium | reverse complement strand
CGGGTCAATGCAAAACCCGCTGGAGCGACCATAGCTGGTAAGAACGATTTCATTGTCTTGTCTTGCCCGTATAAAACATAGCCCTCTTTGGCCTTCTTTTAACTGACAATAACGCGGGCAGACATCGCATTGAATGCGGCCATCTTCAAGTTGATGCCAGTATTTAGTCCTGACGACATCAGCAGAAACCATGAAATTACCCCCCTTCAGGAGCTAAACCTCTAGCCGGACCCGAATTATTTAAACTGTGCTTTAATATATATTATAGACGTCAAATGAATGGTTTTGAGATGGTAAGCAGTGAACCCAAAAGAGTCAGACTACCGGCAGTAGCCGGGCAATTCTATACCAGCAATCCGGAAGAGCTTGAACTTCAAATCGAGCACTTTTTAAAACAAGCCCAAAGTCCCGATATCGGTGCACCCAAGGCCATCATTGCCCCCCATGCCGGCTATGTCTACTCTGGACCAGTTGCCGCAACCGCCTATAAAACGTTGGAACAAGTCAAAGATCAGATAAAACAGGTAGTTATCATGTCGCCCGCCCACCGCTATGGCTTCCGAGGCATAGCCTGGTCCCAGGCAGATTATTTTCGAACACCACTGGGCGATATTCCGGTAGATAAAAATGCCATTGCCAGTCTTGATGACCTTGACTATGTCATGCCTCTGGAACAAGCCTTTGAGGGTGAACATGCCCTGGAAGTACACTTGCCTTTTTTACAGTTGAGCCTGACTGAATTTAGCCTTGTACCTTTCATCGTCGGTATGACCTCTGCGCAACAGGTGGCCGAAGTATTAAATCGTCTTTGGGGTGATAAACACACCCTGATTGTTATCAGTTCAGACCTCAGTCACTTCCATGAATACCACCAGGCACAGCAACTCGACAGACGTACCAGTAACAATATTGAAAAATTGAATTACGAAGCCATTGGCGGCGAAGACGCTTGTGGTACTTATCCATTAAGTGGATTATTGCTGGCAGCGCAGCAAAAGCAGTTGCACGCCAATGTTCTTGATCTGCGCAATTCCGGCGATACCGCCGGCGATAAAAGTCGTGTCGTCGGTTACGGTGCTTACATCATCAATTAATACAGCCATGCAACTCAACACTAAAGATAAAAAAACACTGCTGAAGCTGGCCAGACAATCCATCCAATCAGGCCTAGACAACGGTGTCCCGGTTTCAATCAATGAACTGGACTATGACACTGCTTTACAGGTAGAAGCCGCCTGCTTTGTCACGTTAACGATTAATCACCAGTTACGAGGCTGTATTGGACACCTCGAAGCCATACAACCACTGGTTAAAGATGTTGCAGAAAATGCTTTTTCCGCCGCATTTAGAGATCCCAGGTTTCCTGCCCTCAGTAAAGACGAACTAACCCGGTGTGATCTAGAGATTTCCGTGCTCACTCCCCCACAACCAATGAGCTTTGACAATGAAGCTGATTTACTTGATCAGATCCAACCCGGTACTGATGGATTAATTCTGGAAGATGGTCTGAAACGAGGAACGTTCCTGCCGTCGGTATGGGAATCACTGCCGGAAAAACAACAGTTCTGGGACCACTTGAAATTAAAAGCCGGCCTGCCAGTTAACCACTGGTCGGATAGCGTTAAAGTCTCGCGATATCATTCACTGGCTTTTTCAGAGGAAGACTTGTCGGACACGGATATGAGCTGAACGTGGTGTTGTGGCCCTTGAGCGGATTTCACTACTGGTAGCATTTGCCGATGGAGTTGGGCTTACAAACCTTACCATTTGTCCAAATAGCCCCGCTCAAGCGAGTATTGCTAATCAACAAACCACCAATTTTTGCACCCGTCATGTCGGCGTAACGCATATCGGCATTCTCCAGGTTAACGCGACTCATGTCGGCATTTCTCAGACTCGCACCCTTGAGGATTGAATCACTGAAATCAACATAACTGAGCTCCGCATTATCCAGGTTGGCATAACCGAGATTGGCCGACTTGATGGAAGAGCCATTGAGCCTGGCGCCGGTTAACCTGGCACTGGCGGCTGACATGCCATCAAGGGTGATATTTTCAGCGCTCATTCCGCGCATGTTACAGCTGTTATAATTCACACCTGCGGCAGGAGGTGCTGTACAGTCTGCCTGCACTGTTGACTGCCCCTGATTCATTAGTATGGATCCCAGAATACCACCGGCTATAATTACAACGATTACAATCACCGGCAGCCAGAAACTGCCTTTCTTGCCCGGATCCAGATCATCCGTTGCATCACTGTCTGAGAAAGCGTCAGGATTCCGCATTTGCAAAGGCACAACCTCGGGTTGCTGACTCATATAGACCCAGTCTTTTTTATTCTGACTGACCTGGTCACCCAATTCTATCTTGGATTCCATCAAGAGATTCCTGATACGAACGGCGGATAATGGACCATAGACCTTGGATCCTTTCTTTACGTACCAGATTTTTTCGTGGCTTTTATCTCTTTCTTCACTCATGTTTTAGAATCAACAGGCAGTCGTTAATGTTATTGTCACCTATAATGGCTGCTAAATGTAGTGCAATTTCTGCCGCTAACCAATTAGATGAGCGAAATAACCCCGGAAATGATTCAAAGTGTGCTGCAGGTCATGCGATCTGTTACACAGGGCCAGGCACAGTTACAGGCTGAGTCCCAGGCCACCACCAGTGCACAACTGGCAACCCAGGCAGCCACCCTGGCTGTACTAGACAAGGTTGCGCAGGGTCAGCAGTTGCCTGCCACTGTATTGAATCCGAATCTTGATGGTCAGGTCTTGTTACGCCTCGCTGGAGAAAAAGTACTGGTCGACACGGCTTTAACACTCAAGGCGGGACAGCAGATAAATGTGGTCGTGGTCGAAAAAACTCCGGAGAGTTTACAGCTGAAATTGGTTGATCCGGGTATAACATCAAATCTGGCAAAAGACATTCAGGCTCAATTTTTGAAGATCAGCCTGCCAATGCAAACACCATTAAAAACTTTGCTAACACAGTTATTTGAGGTACTCCCCAAAGCAATAAACCAGGGCCTGCAAAGTCCATTGATGGCTGGCGCTGGCCAGCAAATCGACAAGCTATTCGAACAGCTTCCGAATGCTTCCCAGATCAAAAACCCGGAGGCCTTTCGACAGACGATACAGGATTCAGGCATTTTTATGGAAAGTCGTCTGCTGCGTGGTGAACCGGTTTCCAGTGATCTTAAGGCCAGTCTGATACGATTACTTGATAACCTCAAACAGCAAATGGATGCTCCTGCCAGGCAAAACCCAACTGTTGCTGGCAACATCACCAGGACCAACGCTGCGGTTGCTGCGGCCCAGGGGCAATCTCCGTTAAGCACTGCCCCTGGCAGCCCTGCAACCAATATTCAGGGCCAAACAACACCAGCAGCCAATCCAACCGCAACTCCGGTTTCCCAGTCCAATTCTTCCCCGTCTGGCTCTTCCCCGGCCGGCTCCCCAGCGTCTGCCTCTTCACCGGCAACGCCCGTTGCTCCCCCTGTTTTATCGGGCACGCCGGTTTCAACAGGTGAAATCGCAAAGCCTGCCAACAAGGCGATCAATTCTTACTCAACAGTTTCAGGCAATATCAAGACGGCCGACACAAAGACGCAACAAGCGGCAATCTTCTCAGACCCGACCAGCAATGCCGGCAAACTGGCAGGCGTCAAAACTGCCAATGCAGCGGTTTCTGAAGTTGCCAGTGTCACGCAAAAAGCGACGCTGACAGCCACCCAGGCAGCTCAGAAAGCTATTATGCTTGGTCGATCAACAATATCGCAATTAACCCGGGCCCTGGTGCCCAACCTGGTTGAAAACCCAACATTTCGCCAAGCGCTTGACCTGTTGCCCAAGTCGGAGTTCGACCTGCTTTTGAAACAATTACTTTTCCAGAAAGCGATAACCGCCAAGCACTCGGAAATGCTGGTCAACCCGGCATTGCGTAATTCTCCGTTGCGGCTACTGCTTGGCGCTGTGGAAAGCGGTTTGGCGCGCATTCAGACGCAACAGTTAGCTTCAGTTCCCCAGGATGATTCTTCCCGGCAGGTTTGGCAGATGGAAATTCCATTTCGCGACCAGAAGGAATTTCAATCCCTGTTGATGAGAATTCAACGAGACAAAGACAGCAACAAACCGCAGGCCAGCGAATCAACCTGGACGGTTAGCCTCAATTTCAATATCGGCGAACTGGGCCATATGCACAGCAAGGTGCGCCTGACCCGGAATGTTGTATCGATTCATTTCTGGGCAGATGAAAAACCGACACTGGAAAAAATTTCTCGACACATGCCGATGCTGGAGCTGGCGCTGCAGAAACTCGGTCTTGAGGTCAATCACATGACAGCTGCCCAGGGCAAACCTCCCGACCCGGTTGAAATGCATCGTATCCAGGAAAGCCTGCTGGATGAACAGGCATGACAGACATTAACGAACACAAGCAGGATTTGGCGGTCGCGCTTAACTACGACGGTAAAAATGCACCCAAAATCACCGCCAAAGGACAAAACGAAATTGCCCGACAGATCCTTGAAAAAGCCGAAGAAGCCGATGTCCCATTGAAATATGACCCGGAACTCGCAGCCATTTTGTCGCAGATTCCTCTTGGTGAAGAAATCCCTGAAAGCCTGTATCGGGCTGTCGCTGAAGTCATCGCCTTTGCCTACTTCATTGCCGGCAAAACACCGGAACAATGGGCATCACCTGACAACCATAACAAGACTGATAAAAATAAGGATTCAGACTAAAGTTTTTGTGTATTTAGTCGAATACATCTCTATGAAACGAAGACAATTCATTCAACTCGCATCCCTGGGAATTTTAACTGGCGGCCTGATGCCAAGTCTTGCAGTTCATGCCCGTAAATCATTTTTGACAATGGGTGTATTTCCTCGCCGTAACCCGAAGGCGACCTATGAAATGTTTACCCCCCTGGCAAATATTCTATCCAGGCAACTTGGTA
>JARRJW010000152.1:0-4965 GCA_037388785.1 Gammaproteobacteria bacterium | reverse complement strand
TTGCAACAGCATCTGGCCTGCTGTAACAGAGTCTGCGGATTCAAAGTTGATGTTGGTCACTCTACCGCCTACCTCGGCACTGACTGTAACCCCCTGTACTGCAGATACAGTTCCGTTGGCAGCACTGACCTGTTCCCATTCGGTTTTTTCAATCGACATGGCTGTTACCGTTTGGGGCGGCAATACCATTTTGGCACCAGCTTCACCCATCACGGCAAACTGATTGAACTTGATGTAAACCAAAATTCCGATTACCAGGGATATGGCTAGAACGGCCAGGAATAATTTCTTCAGCATTAAATATTTACCAAAAGTTATTCGTAAATGAATTTTTTAGTTTATAGGTAGTTTAACAGAACTGACCAGCGCCTGATTTTTTCTTTTTTTGAGATCGCTGCATTGGCGGGACTCGTCGAAGGCATGGCAAGATAATCAGGGTTGAAACTATTATCCAGAGTTTGTTTTACATGCCGGTTAAAAATTTCCTCAGATTTTTTTCCGTTAAATAGTATGGCACGGATTGCACCATGGGCATTAAAAAACTGGCGAAAGTCATTGGGTTTAATCGTATGTGATTTGATATCACTATCAAGGCTGCTTTCGCGCTCGCAGTTTTGTAAAACATCCCACAGAGCAATGCGCTTTTTAATTAACTGCTCAGTTCGTTGATCATATTCAAGACTTTCAGGAAACTCCAGCAAATCGGCCATGATTGGCCAGAAAAGGTTGCGGGGATGGGCATAGTACTGTTGAAGTTGCAAAGAGCGTTTTCCGGGCATTGAACCAAGAATCAGCACTCTTGCATGTCCGTTTGAAATTGCTGAGAAACCGTTTAAAAGTTCGGTCATGGCAATGTTTCTGCTACAACAGTCATGTCAGGCATGTCCTGACATGCTGTTCAAATGCAAAGATAAAAACTCGAAATTATCAGAGAGGGATCAGTTCTGTCACCGGTGATTCATTCTTGGCATCGACCTTTTGGTAAAGGTCATATAAAGCTGCCTGTAAAGCTTCTTCAATAACCGGATGGTAAAATGGCAATTGCAGTAACTGGCCAACTGTCATGTCCTGCTGGATGCACCATGCCAGTAAATGTCCCAGGTTTTCACCCTTGGTGGCAATCATTTCAGCGCCCAGCAGTTTGCCGGTTTTCTTTTCAGCATAAACGCGAATGATGCCCTTGTTTTTTGACATGATTAAAGCGCGACCGACAGGAGCCATCTTGATTTCACCGATGGCGGTAGTATCCATGTCCAATTCACTGTAACGGGCGCCGACACTGACGATGTTCGGATCACAGAAAGTAATATAAATGGGTGTTTTACGTTTAAACGCCTGGATCTGATCTGAGGTGGCATTAAATCCTGCAATACGCCCTTCATCTCCGGCTTCATGCAATAATTGACGGTCTCCATTGACATCACCAGCTATAAACAGATGGCTGTCTTCTATCTGCATGGTATTGCGATTGTAGTCAGGAACACCATTTTCATTAAGCGTGATACCGGCATTTTCAATGTCCAGTTTGTCCATGTTTGGTCTACGCCCAATGGCAACCAGAATTTTTTCAACGGTGATCGAATTATCACCGGCTTTGACCAGTAGTTTGCCATCATCAGTCTCACTGATTTCGGCAGCATGTCCAAGCCATAACGGAAACTCAGAACTGATAATATCATTCGCGGTACTGGCAACATCCGGGTCGGATATGCCGCCAATGGTTTCCATCTGGTCAATGCCAACGACTTCAACACCCAGTCGATGTAAAGATTGGCCAATTTCAAGTCCGATAACACCGAGTCCGATTACGGCCATGGAAGAGGGTAGTGATTCCTGCTCAAAAAACTCATCTGTTGTCAGTACCTTGTCACCAAAATTCTGCCAGGGTGCAGGGACTACAGGTCTTGAACCGGTAGCAATAATTATTTTATCTGCCCGAATACGCTGACCATTATCGATTTCCAGAAGGTCAGACTCAATAAAGCGGGCATAACCTTCGATGAATTGCTCTTCATTCATGTTGTCGGTTGAGTTGGATAGCACGCGATCAACAAATGTATCCCTTAAATCCTGGACATATTCCATGGCCTCAGCCTGGTCGATACGCAGGTCATCATGGCCTTCAACGCCATAACGGTTAAATATTTTGCGACGGTAAAAATCTTCTGCGACCTGGATAACTGCTTTGGAGGGCATGCAGCCAACGCGGGCACAGGTAGTACCTGTGTGGCCACCATTGATTAAAACCCAGCTTTTACCTGAAGGTTTGACTTTACTGAGTGTGTAGAGACCGGCGCTGCCGGAACCGATGATGGCTATATCAACTTTACGTTCTTCCATCTTAGTTTCCTCATTATTATTAGATGTCGTGATTTTAAAGAATTCAGCAGATAATCCTAGGTTCAAGATGAAATTATTTCTTGAAACAGAATATTAGTTATTTATAATGTTGACTCCTGCCAGGAAGGCAGGTATTCAATTCTAATCAAGACAAGGAGATGTCTCATGAAAAAAATCTTAATTTCAATTGCGTTATTTTCACTGTTTTCTGCAATGGCTTTTGCTGCTCCGGTTAATATCAACCAGGCGGATGCGCAACTGATCTCCAGTTCACTAAACGGTATCGGTGCCAAAAAGGCCCAGGCGATTGTCGATTACCGCGAAAAAAATGGTGATTTTACCAATGTTGATGATCTTACAAACGTTAAGGGAATAGGCGATAAGTTGCTTTCAAAAGTCCGTGATGATGTTTTGCTTAGCAGTGAATAGCGTTTAATCATCCTTTAGCCGGTTTCCGGACAATGTCCGGAATAGCCGGCATTGGTATTAATCATAGCCACTGTATGGTTATCATTAATGGATAGGTTTAAATATTTCTGACTATACTTTTTGCTTAGACAGGTTTGTTTCTAAAGGTATATTGTCATGAATCAACTTCTGGGCTTGATGCTAATCGTTTTTCTTGTACCTTTTCAGCTTTCTGCGGCAGAACAGTCAGAGCAGTTGGAAGCAGGCATGGTGAACCCGGGTTATCATGAAAAACCGGACTGGTTTAAGTTGTCCTTTCTTGACCTTCGGGATGATGTTGAAGAAGCTGCGGATGCAGGTAAGCGCGTTCTGTTGTATTTCTATCAGGATGGTTGTCCATACTGTGAAAAACTACTCCAGGATAATTTTTCAGATCGTGAAATAGCCGCTTATACCCAAGACAAATTTGATGTTATTGCCATCAACATGTGGGGTGATCGTGAAGTCCTTAATCTGAACGGTGACACGGTTGCTGAAAAAACCTTTGCAAAGAATCTCAAGGTGCAATTCACACCGACCCTATTGTTTCTGGATGAAACCGGCAAGGTTTTATTGCGTATCAACGGTTACTTTGAACCGTACAAGTTTCTTACTGCTTTGAAGTATGTCGGTGAGAAGAAAGAGAAAGAGCTAGCCATACGAGATTATTTCAAACAGCTAAAGCCCGAAAAAGCCTCGGGTAAGCTACATGTCTCCTCTACCACTTTGCAGGACCCGGCAAACCTTGCCATATCAACGGCTAAACCGCTTATTGTTATGTTTGAACAGAAAGTCTGCAAGGATTGTGATGAACTGCATCAGGATATTCTGCAGCGTGAAGATGTAAAAGAAAAACTTCAGCCTTTCGATGTTGTGGTCCTCGATATGTGGTCAAAAGACGAAGTCATTACGCCAACCGGACAAAAGAAAAAGATTTCTGAATGGGCCTCTGAGTTAGGTATTCAATACAGCCCCAGTATGGTGTTTTATCAGGAGGGGGCTGAAATTTTCAGAACAGAAGCTTACCTGAAAAGCTTCCATACCAAGGCTGCTTTCGATTATGTGTCAACTGGTGACTATAAAGATTATCCTGAATTTCAACGCTATGTTCAGAAAATTGCAGATGATCTGCATGCCCGGGGTATCGAATATGATTTAATGGACTGAGGTTTGTTCCTTGTAGCTGATAGCCTGGCCATTAATTGCGCTGCTGTCATCACCCATTAACCAGAGATAAAGAGGTGCCAGTTTTTCAACTGGCTTAACGGACATTTTGTCTTCACCCGGATAGGCCAGGTGTCTGAAGTTGGTGCGTGTTGGTCCTGGGTCAATACTGTTTACCCGAATTGCTGAATTTTCCAGTTCCAGTGCAAGGATTTGCATTAAACCTTCTATACCAAACTTTGATACGCCATAAGCTCCCCAGTAGGCTTTGGATTTGCGACCGACACTGTCAGATGTGAATATCAGTGAGGCGGATTTTGATTTGCGCAGCAGTGGCAGGCAATGCTGTGTAATGATAAACGGTGCATTCAAGTTGATTTGCATGACCTGAAACCAGGTTTCAATATCATAATCATCAATGCGACTTAGCAGTTTAAACTGAGAGGCGTTATGTAAAATGCCATCTAGATGTCCAAATTCCTTTTCAATGACATCATGCATTGCCTGGTATTCATCCGGATTGGCGGTTTGCAGATCCATGGGGATAATGGCTGCCTGGGGGTAGCCGGCTTCCTCAATTTCATCGTAAACCTTTTCAATTTTTGGTAGGGTTTTATCCAGAAGAATGACGGTGGCGCCATGTTTTGCGTATTCAATCGCTGCCATTTTTCCAATGCCATCACCGGCTCCGGTGACAAGAATAATCCTGTCTTTGAGTAAATCTTCAGCTGGCTGGTAATCTTGCATATTATTCTCTGACTAAATCGTACATAGTGACATGACCCAAAGCCTATTTAATATAGACGCTGTAAATTGGCTTGCTATTAATTCTAGCAATCAACTAAAGCGACAACCACAATTTCCTGATAGGAGTGAGGCTGATCCGTTGGTTAATCACCGCCATGTTCTCATCTTCTATCAGGAAATTGTGGTTGTCGCTTTAGTTGATTGCTAGAATTAATAGCAAGCCAATTTACAGCGTCTCTATTAAATAGGCTTTGGGGCATGTCACTA
>JARRJW010000151.1:0-6372 GCA_037388785.1 Gammaproteobacteria bacterium | reverse complement strand
TCTTTGGCATTCGGCGCATATCGCTCCATGAAGCGCTCACCATCCTTGTTAATCAGATAGCCGCCCTCACCTCTGGCGCCTTCTGTAATCAGCATACCCTTTCCAGCAATACCGGTTGGGTGAAACTGGAAAAATTCCATATCTTCCAGGGGTACGCCTGCCCGCAGAACCATGGCCATGCCATCACCAGTATTGATATGAGCATTTGTGGTAGTTCTGAACAATTGCCCACAACCGCCCGAAGCAATCAGCGTCGTTTTCGCCTCGATCAGCAAGGGTTCGCCAGTTTCAATTTCAAGCACCAGAGCGCCTAACACGGCTCCTTCATCATCAGTTATCAGATCAAGTGCAAAGAATTCATCGAAAAAATGGGTACGGGAGCGAATATTCTGCTGATACAGCGAATGCAGGATAGCATGCCCTGTTCGGTCAGCTGCTGCACAGGTTCTGGCGGCTTGGGCACCACCGAAATTCTGGCTCTGACCGCCAAATGCTCTCTGATAAATATGGCCGCTGTCGAGTCGGGAAAAGGGTACCCCAAAGTGCTCAAGTTCATAAACAATTCTGGGTGCCTCACGACACATAAATTCGATAGCATCCTGGTCACCCAGGTAATCGCTGCCCTTGACAGTATCAAACATATGCCAGTGCCAGTTATCGGGTACGACATTGGCTAACGCGGCATTAACACCGCCCTGTGCAGCCACAGTATGTGAACGTGTTGGAAAAACCTTTGAGACAACTGCCACCCTGGCATCGGCATTGGATAACTGTAATGCCGCTCTCAAGCCGGCACCACCTGCACCTAAAATCAACGTATCGAAACGACGCTTTGCCAATGCCATAAGTAGCTTTTCCTAAATCATTTTTGCGGAAATCAGAATAACCAACGCCCAAAGACCACAGGCTGACAACATCAAGCCAACCAGTGATAAGACAATTACACGGGTACCGGTATGCCAAAGATAGTCTATTGCAACATCACGAATACCAATCCACGCGTGCAACAGTAAGAGGTAAATAAACAATAGCAGCCCGATCAAAACCGGCGATGATAAAACCCAGGCCTTGAAAGCTTCGTAGGAAGAAGGCGGATACAGGATCAGAGCAAATAACAGATAAACAGAACACAATGCCAGATATATGGCTGAAATTCTCTGTAAAACCCAGGCTTTAAAACCACTGGCATGTCTAGTCATAAAAAAACACCAGCAAAATCATAACAATGAGAGGTGCTGCAACCAGCACAGTTAAGGCGGTTTTACGATAGGCGGGTTTTAAAACACCAATGTCGATATCAATTAGCAGGTAACGTATTCCTGCGAGTAAATGATGAAACAGAGACCACAGTAAAATCAGGTAGACAGGCAATAACTGGATAAAAACATCAAAACACCGGAAACACGATGAGCAATAGACATGATGCCGGCCATGGGTAGCCTGATCTGGAATAGGTTCAAAAATACCGGTCGTTTGGATTCGTTATACATTTTTCAAATTTATTATGACAACAGGTCAAAAGTATAGACTAATAAATTTATCAACAATTATTTAAATTTTAAATCGTTAGGATGTTTTCGGAATTTCATGACCGGCCTCAATAATGTGTTCAAGCCGCCCTTCAACTCGCTTTTCAAAATCAGCATATTCCTCATGCGACATAAAACGACTAGCTGTATGCATCGCACTTTCCGATAGCTGTATATGCAGACGAGCTCCCTCTCTGTTGCCTTTTCTGGCAAGATGCAACGCCGTATTAATATGATCGACAGTATTACGCTGCAATTGTTCAGACATGTGCGGGGGCATTTCTTCGCGCACCTGACTCTGGTAATACCTGGATAATTCACTCAGCTCAGCACCTTCCTGTAAACTGGGGCGATGCAAACTTTCGTTCTTGTGGGCTTTATGAATATCTTCATCCTGCAGATGAAACAAATCCTTTTCACTTAACTCAGGTGTTGCTTCAAGAAATTCACCTAATTTCCCCCAGATATCATATTTTCCCTTGGCTTCGCCCATCGGCCTGTCAGAAACCTGATTAAATTTAAGCTTGGAGGCCACCTGCAGAAAAAGCTGATGAATAGACTCGATTAATTGACGCAGGCTATTTTCGTTGTGACTAGTCATGATATTTCTAATAATATTAATGTTTTTGATCGGCCGCATTGCGGAGAAGTTTAAATATTTTTCTTGCCGCAACAGGCGCTTTAGCCATCTCAGACTCTTTTTGTGCCTGTCGCACCAGAGCCCTCAACTGCTGGCGGTCCAAGGCCGGGAAAGCCTGCAAACAGTCATTGATAGCACTATCCCCATCAGATAGCAGACGATCCCGCCATTTCTCAAGTTGGTGGAAAAAATGCTTGTCATTAATGTGTGACTGTTCAGCTTCGTCCAGGTATTTTTCCAAGACCTCAATATCTTCATTTCTTATTAGTTTACTGATGTATTTCAACTGACGGTTTTTAGCCCCGGAGGCTTTCATTTTTTTGGCTTCCTTAAACCCCTCCAGGGCCTTTTCATTCAAACCTGTAGCTGCCAGTTTCTCTTCACTCAATGCCAGGGCTTTTTCAGTGAGCGTCAAAATTGCATGTAATTCACGTTTACGCTGACTTTTGCTTTTTCTGACTTCATCCGTGTCCTGACTAATCCCATAAAAATCATCTTGATCATGCATCATCAGTTTCCAATATGTGCTCGATTATCATTTGCAGGTTTCTTTGTCCGCGAAACTCATTAACAGAAAGCTTGTAAACCAGCCCGACTTCGCTGGCTAATTCCCTGGGCGGGTTCTTTTCATCGAACAGGTTAAACGTAATACCTTCAAGTACCAATCGCTGGCCGGCATCCTCTGGTGTAACCTCCAGCTTGAGGTGTCGGGATTTTAAAACCCGCTGATTCAGTATCCTGAATCGACCGCTAAAGAGTGGTTCGGGAAACGCTTGTCCCCATGGGCCTGCCTGGTTGAGCATCTCAGCAACTGACAGGCTGAAATATTCCTCAGGTACTTGCCCATCTGAGTAGACAGTATTTTCCAATAGTTCTTCTGACGCAACCTGTTGAACATATTCGTTGAAATACCTGGAGAACTCATCCAGCCTGTTTTCCAATACCGTCAGCCCCGCAGCCATCGCATGTCCACCAAACTTCAGAATCAATCCAGGTTGTTGTGACGATATTAATTCCAGTACATCGCGAATATGAATGCCCGGTATTGAACGTGCAGACCCCTTGATTTCACCGTCATCCCCGGGAGCAAAAATAATCACTGGCCGATGCAACCGCTCTTTTACCCGTGATGCCAGAATACCTATAACACCCTGGTGCCAGTTGTTGTCATATAAACAGACCCCGTAATGAGCCCCTGTTTCAACATCGATCGTATCAAGGTATTGCAAGGCTTCGGCTTTCATACCCGTTTCTATTTCACGTCGCTCCAGGTTCAAACTATCCAATTGCCGGGCATATTCGTAGGCTTCTGCACCATCGCTCAATAGACACTCAATCCCCAGAGACATATCATCAAGGCGTCCGGCAGCATTCAACCGGGGGCCAATGGCATATCCCAGGTCAGAGGCAACCAGTGTTTCAGGGTTTCTTTCAGCGACCTGCAGCAAAGCTGCCAAGCCCGGAACACAACGGCGTGCACGAATCCTTTTTAATCCTTCATTGACTAAAATGCGATTATTTCTATCAAGCGGCACAACGTCCGCGACCGTTCCGAGCGCAACAATATCCATATATTCAGCCAGATTGGGCTCCTGCAGTCCATGATCAACAAACCAGTTTTGTGACCTTAATCTGCGCCTCAACGCTACCAACAGGTAAAACACAACACCAACACCGGCAAGTGACTTACTGCCAAAATTATCACCGGGTTGATTCGGGTTCAGAATAACATCCGCTTGCGGTAGTTTTTCGCCCGGAAGGTGGTGGTCAGTTACCAGAACTTTAACGTCATTATTTTTTGCCAGCGCCACCCCATCAAGGCTCGATATGCCGTTGTCGACGGTGATGATCAAGTCGGGTTTATCTTGTAGAGCTTCCTGCACCAGTCCTACTGTGAGACCGTATCCATAAGCAAAACGATTTGGCACCATGTAATCAACGTTCGCGAAACCCATTCTTCTTAAAACCCGGATCAACAGCGCGGTACTGGTCGCTCCATCGGCATCAAAATCGCCAACCACGAGAATCGATTCCTGTTTTTTAAGAACCGCTACGAGCAAATCAACCGCCAACTCAATATTTTTCAGGCCGTCCGGAGGAAGTAATTGAGAAAGCGACAAATCCAGCTCGTCCACTGATGCTATATTTCGGCCCGAGTAGATTCTTTGCAGGAGCGGGTGTATCGTTTCCGGCCAGTTTATTTGCGAATTTAACGTTCTTTGTTTTAAAGCTATTTTTTGCATTGTCAGATTTATGCGATCAGACCCGAAATTTATTAACTGGGAAACCAAACTTAATTCAGCTTTCGAGCATGAAAACACGATAGATGTCTGGAAAATTCCAGTGCTGTCTGGCAAAAGTCAGATTAAGATATTATCAGATGAAGATCAGAGCCGCCTTGGCAAAATTCATTCGAATGATGCTCGCTCAGTTTTTTATTCTAGCCGGGTATATCTAAAAAATATTTTAGCGGGTTACCTTAACTTACCCCCTGAACAACTGCATTTTTCAAAACACCCTTCAGGCAAACCGTTTATTAAAAACACTGCGGTCGAATTCAATCTGTCTCACTCAGGACAAATGATATTACTTGCAGTGACGCAATCAGATGCCGTTGGTATCGATGTTGAAAAAAATAGGTCGGTAAAAAACTGGCAGAAAATCGCTGAAAAAGTTTTTTCTAAAAGCCAGCTCAATGAACTTCAAAACTCTAAAAAACCGGCAGAAGCATTTTGTCGCATATGGACAGAATTTGAATCCATTCAAAAAATGACGGGGAATGGAGTTTTCGGGACAAAACCCTCAGCTGACAGCATAACTCATTATCACTTCATACCTGAAAGCAACTACCTAGCCTGTGTTGCTTACAAGAAAAATGCCGAAGTCAGTAAAATCAGGTTCTTCGATGCAGAACCGCTAACGTTAACCAGTCAGTAAAGGTATATATTCAGAAGAGCTAGAGGCTATTGCATTTATTGTAAAGGCTAGCTTGAAAAAGCATTGCCGGTATTGAATAACCGGCAATCACTGGAACTGTCACTGAAACTTTTTAGGCGTTACCAGCTTGTTCCTGTTCGATCTGTTTACGCACTTCGTCCATATCCAGTTCACTGGCTTTTTGAAGCAATTCCCGGAAAGCACCTTCCGGCAGCGCTCCAGCCTGGCTGAAGATAATAATCTGATCACGAAAAATCATTAACGTAGGGATAGAACGAATCTGGAAATGTGCCGCAACCTGTTGTTGTTCTTCAGTATTTACTTTCGCAAATACGATATCTTCATGGTCTTCTGAAACTTTTTCATAGGTCGGTGCAAATGATTTACAGGGGCCGCACCAGGGAGCCCAAAAATCTACAATTACAAAACCATTATCTGTTACCGCTTTTTCGAAAGTGTCATCTGTCAGTTCTACAACAGCCACATTAATCACCTTAATAATCTGCCCGGCATTTACCGGGATTTAAAGAAACAAAGAGCCCTAAAAAGGGCTCTTTATATATTTTCAGGACATTATTTTAGTCCAGGCCGTTGAAAATAGCATCCCGGATATCTTCCACTCCGCCAATACCGTCAATTTTGACGTATTTACAGTTACCGGCATCAGCCTCTTTGCTATAAAAATCGATCAATGGCTCTGTTTGATCATGGTAAACCTTGAGTCTTTCCTTGACGGTTGCTTCCTGGTCATCATCACGCTGAATCAGCGGTTCGCCAGTGACATCATCCTTGCCCTCTTCCTTGGGTGGATTAAAGACAACATGGTAGGTACGACCTGAAGCCAGGTGAACACGACGACCAGACATGCGCTTGATGATTTCCTCATCAGCGACATCAATTTCCACAACCGCATCAACCGGAACTCCGGCAGCTTTCAGTGCTTCAGCCTGAGGAATGGTGCGTGGAAAACCATCAAAAAGATAGCCATTGGCGCAGTCGTCTTCTTTAATTCTTTCCTGAACCATGCCCATGATAATGTCATCAGAAACAAGACCACCCTCGTCCATGATTTTCTTAGCTGCTACACCGAGTTCACTGCCTGCTTTAACGTGAGCACGCAACATGTCACCGGTTGAAATCTGCGGAATGTTGTATTTATCTTTAATGAAGCCCGCTTGTGTTCCTTTTCCGGCACCTGGGCCACCTAATAGAATGATTCTCATAATGTCCTCGATTAATTTTTCTACTTCAAGCCAACCAGTTTGC
>JARRJW010000150.1:8835-9968 GCA_037388785.1 Gammaproteobacteria bacterium | reverse complement strand
CGGTGTACGATCAAATCAGGATAACGCCTGATCGGCGATGTGAAATGCGTATAGGCCTCAAAAGATAAGCCAAAATGCCCAAGGTTTTCTGAACTGTAAACAGCCTGGGACATCGACCGCAGCATCACAGTTCTGATCAACTGGGCATCAGGACGATCCTGTATATCGTTTAACAGGTTTGCATAGTCTTTGGCTGATGGCTTCAGGCCGCCATCGAGAATAATACCGAGCTCTGCAAGAAAACCACGCAAGTCGACAATTTTATCCTGCGGTGGTGGCTCATGATTTCTAAACAATGCGGGCACTTTCTTTTTCAGCAACAACTTGGCCGCCGCAACATTGGCAGCTAGCATGCATTCTTCGATAATTTTATGAGCATCATTTCTGAAAACCGGCTCAACACGGTCAATTTTTTTATCATCACAAAAAATAATGCGTGTTTCCGTCGTTTCAAAATCAATCGCACCATTTTGCTCACGACCATGATGCAACACCTTGTATAGGCGATACAGCTCTTCCAGATGAGGTAATAATGGCGCATGTTTTTCCCTTAGCGCCCTGTCATTATCAACCAGCATTGCAGCGACATCTTCATATATAAGTCTGGCATGAGAACGCATCACAGCCTGGTAAAAACGCGAGCGGTAAGTTTTTCCGGTCTCGTCAATATAAAGCTCTGCGGTCATACAAAGACGATCAACATCCGGGTTCAACGAGCACAGGCCATTGGAAAGAATTTCCGGCAACATCGGGACAACCCTGTTGGGAAAGTAAACAGAATTACCTCTTTGAAAGGCCTCTTTATCGAGAGCCGAATCTGGCGTGACATAGCTGGAGACATCCGCAATACACACCAATAATTTCCAACCTTTGGATGTACGCTTGGCAAATACCGCATCATCAAAATCCCTGGCATCGGAACCATCAATAGTCACCAGCGGTAATTGACGCAAGTCAACCCTTCCCTGTTTAGCCTCCTCGGGCACTTCAACCGACAACGTTGCAATTTCCTCAAGTACTGCGTCGGGCCATTCAACTGGTATGTTATGAGAACGGATCGCCACATCAGTTTCCATACCCGGAGCCATGTGCTCACCCAACACTTCAATCACTTTACCAACCGCGCGGTGACG
>JARRJW010000150.1:0-8811 GCA_037388785.1 Gammaproteobacteria bacterium | reverse complement strand
CGGTGACGACTGGTGGGCTGTTCAATGATTTCAACGTTAACCATTTCCCCCATTCCGCCGAGATCGCAGGCCATGTCCGGGATACGTATTTCCTGGGTAATACGCTTATTGTCAGGCACGACAAATACGTCACCCTGCTCGCAGAACAGCCGTCCCACAATTGACTTGTTGGCCCGCTCCAGCACACGAATGACGGTGCCTTCCCTGCGACCTTTACGATCGAGCCCGGAAACAAAAACCTCTACCCTGTCGCCATGAAACAAACTGCGCATCTGAAACTGCGATAGAAATAAATCATCGCCGCCTTCATCAGGTTTGAGAAAACCAAAGCCATCCTGATGACCGATAACCGAACCAACAATCAGGTCATCCGGGTCCACCGGGGTAAATTGTCCCTTGCGACTTCTGATCAACTGGCCATCACGCACCATCGCATTTAGCCGACGCTGCAGTGCAATACGATGCTCTTCTGAACTCAATCCCAGAATACTGACAATGTCAGCATAAAAAAGACCGCTGCCAGCTTCTGCCAGCTTCTCCAGGATAAATTCGCGACTGGGAATCGGGTTTTCGTAATTTTGCGCTTCTCTTTCCAGATAAGGATCTACAAAAACGCCACTGTTTTTTGATTTTTTGGACACTGAAACTTCCGGGTAATTAATTAATTGGCCCTATTGTACGTTGACAGAGCAAAACTGTCGCTGTACAGTCGCGACCCATCGCCTGGGTGGTGAAATTGGTAGACACGCTAGCTTCAGGTGCTAGTGGGGGCAACCCCGTGGAGGTTCAAGTCCTCTCCCAGGCACCATACAACAAATCAAGGTCGTCCGTTGACGGCCTTTTTTATTGCCTAAATCAAGTACTTATCGCGACTGGGCTGACAAAAAAGGTGAATAACCTTTTGAGATTCGCTATTGAAAATAACCACGACTTTCATTTTGATATCATCTTAAGTGCCTATGGCAACGGCACATCTTCTTCGAGGTAAGTATAACCCTTGAGTCCAAGCTGATAAAAACGTAAAAAAGCATTGGCTTCTTTAGCCGTCAGTCGCTGTTCACTGCGGGCCCGCTGAATCTGTCGTCGCATGCGATCAACCAAGACGGTTTCATGAAATTGAACATAATCCAAAACATCTGCAACAGACTCACCTTCCACAATCTGTTCCAGTTCATAACTATCCCCATCAAGCCTGATATGTACAGCATGGGTATCACCAAACAGGTTATGCAAATCACCCAGTATTTCCTGATAGGCACCGATCAGGAAAATACCAAGCAGGTAATCCTCATTTTCTTTGAGCGAATGCATAGGTAAAGTATCACTGATACCGTCCAGCAGAGGAAACTGTTGTAACTTGCCATCTGAATCACAGGTAATATCAACCAGATAACCATTCCTGTCTGGCTCTTCATGCAAACGTTGAATGGGCACAACAGGAAATATCTGGTTAATCGCCCAGGAATCCGGCAGAGACTGGAAAACAGAAAAGTTGCAGAAATAACGATCTGACATCTGCAATCCCAGTTGTGGGAAGTTTTTTGCCAGTTCATCTTTATCAAGATGCTGCATGGTCCTTGAAACCACTTGAAAGTAAATTTCATCGGCCGAAGCCCTGTCCTGTAAACTGGCATGTCCAAGATTGAACAGCTTGTATATGTCTTCTCGCAAGGCTATAGCATCATGTAATGCTTCACGTGGAGAAATACTGTCCAGTTCTTCAAGCGTCTGCGATAAGCGATGCAACTGTACAATACTGTCTTTGTCAGGAGCTTTTAGTTGTTGTTTCTCAGTTGGACTGGTAACAGCCAGAACATTCACGATAAGAATCGCGTGATGTGCCACCAGTGCCCGGCCTGATTCGGAAATGATATGCGGATGACCTAGCCCTTCTTCCTCGCAGACTTGTTTCATGGTCCAGACAATATCATTGGCATATTCCTGCAGACTATAATCTACAGAGGACAAGTTACTGGAAATACTGCCATCGTAATTCACTCCCAGGCCACCACCAACATCCATGTAATCAATAGGTGCCCCGAGGTTTCTTATCTCAACAAAAAAACGCGCTGCTTCCTGGATAGCTTCCTTGATATTACGTATCTGCGGTACCTGGCTGCCGATATGAAAATGCAGCAGTTTAAGTCCATCCAATATATTGACTTGTTTAAGCCGCTCGATCGCCTCCAACACTTCAGCAGCAGAAAGGCCGAATTTCGACAAATCACCGCCAGAGTCATCCCAAAAACCATTACTACTAGTAGCCAGCTTACAACGCAGGCCGATTAACGGCTGGACATTATGGCGTTGAGCTGAATCAATTATCAACTCCAGCTCATTGGGCTTTTCTACAACAATGAATACCTGCTTGCCCATTTTCAAACCGAGCATAGCCAGTTCAATGTATTCACGATCCTTGTAACCATTGCAGATAATCAGCCCTTCTACATCTTCCAGCATAGCCAGTGTGGCATGCAGTTCTGGCTTGGAGCCAGCCTCAAGCCCCCAGTTATACTGACTGCCAAACTCGATTATTTCCTCAACAACCTGGTATTGCTGATTTACCTTGATCGGATATACACCGTAATAACGTCCCTCGTAACCCGCCTCAGAACAGGCAAGTGAAAATCGCCGATAAAGTTGTTCCATGCGACTGTTGAGAATGTCGGAAAAGCGCAGCAGCAGCGGAGGATAAATACCCTGCGTGGCCAATTGCTCACATAATTTTTTTATATCAATACGATTGACACCATCTGCAACCGCTTCTACGTTACCGGCTTCATTAATCCTGAAGTAACCACTACCCCAACCTTCAACCTGGTAAAGCTCTGCAGCCTTCTTCAGTGACCATTTGGTTTTACTCATCCTCAACTCCCTGCTGAGAACCAACAGGCTGATTTTTATCCGCACCTATTGCTTTACCCCAGTAAGAAATCATTTTCTGCACCAGCTTTGCCGCCAACATATCTGAGACACAGCTTGCTTCCGGGATCAGTTCAACTATATCCATGCCACGCAGGTTAATGTTCGGGTTATCTGTAAGGCATTCCAGGATATCCAGCCCCTGATGCCATGACAGACCGCCAGGTTGAGGAGTACCGACACCTGCAATCAGTCCCGGGTCAAAACCATCAAGATCGATTGTGAAATAAACATCACCGGATAAGCTTCTTAACTGTTCTAGCAACTTTTTCCAGCTTTCAGCTTTTTGCAGTTCCCGGTCAAACCAGGTGGAGATTTGCCCATCATCCTGCAATGCTTCTGCCTCAAAAGCCTGTAATGACCGGATTCCAATTTGAATCAGGCTGTAACCTTTCTCACGGATACGAAACATTGGACAGGCATGGTTGTAAACTGAACCATGATATTCCGGGCGAAAATCTGCATGTGCATCAATTTGCACCACTGTCCCGCCTTCAGGCATACGTGCAAACACCATATCCGGGGTAATCGAATGTTCTCCGCCTATGGCAATGAACAATGCATCCTGTTTTAAAAGGCTGACAGTTTCGTGTAAATCATGATGGAACTGCTGATCAGTATCACTGCCTACGATTTCTGGAAGAACTGACACTTTCAGATACTGAAATGGACACCAGCATTTATCTTCTTCATAAAATTCGAGTTGTTCGCTGGCAGCCAGTATGGCTTTAGGGCCTGCAGATGTCCCCCTGTTATACGTCACAGTTTTTTCATGGGGTACGGGTAAAATCAGGACATCTGCCTGTTCTGCCATGGCATTGGGCAATCCAAGAAATTGATCAGTCATCTTTGCAAGTTCAACAACATTTTTTCTAAAAAAGGTGCGAAATTTTGCGGCAGTTTTCAACAGGCGTCCATGCTTTTATTTGACTGATCAAAAAGGCAATAGACAGACTCTTTTTTCAGGTCTAAAATCGCCGCGCTTTTTTTATTGAGGGACTTAAAGTGAGCAGAATCCTGATCATTGGAGCCGGCGGAGTCGGCCGTGTCGTTACCCATAAATGCGCCCAGTTGCCTGATGTGTTTTCAGATATCTGGCTGGCCAGCAGAACTCAATCCAAATGCGATCAGATAGCGGCTGAAATAGGTGAAAACCGTGTTAAAACAGCACAGGTCGATGCCGACAATGTTGCTGAACTGGTTGAGTTGATTGAGCGAATTAAACCTTCGATGGTCATTAATGTCGCCCTGCCTTATCAGGATCTGACTATTATGGACGCCTGCCTGGAAACAGGCATTCATTACCTGGATACGGCAAATTATGAACCCCCGGATGAAGCCAGGTTTGAATACAAATGGCAATGGGCTTACCAGGACCGCTTCAAATCAGCAGGATTGATGGCATTGCTGGGTTCCGGTTTTGACCCTGGGGTCACAAACGTCTTTATCGCTTATGCGAAAAAACATCATTTTGACCGCATTGATACCGTCGATATCCTTGACTGTAATGCAGGTGATCATGGCTATCCTTTTGCGACCAACTTCAATCCTGAAATCAACATCCGCGAAGTCACCGCAAATGGGCGCTATTTTGAGAGCGGCGAGTGGGTAGAAACTAAACCAATGGAAATTTCAAGGGTGTTTGATTTCCCTGAAATCGGTCCTCGTAAGATGTACCTACTCTACCACGAAGAAATGGAATCTCTGACAAAACATATGCCGGAAGTGAAACGTATGCGTTTCTGGATGACATTTGGTGACAGCTATCTGAAACACCTGGAAGTTATCCAGAACCTTGGACTCGACGGCATCAAACCTGTTGATTTTCAGGGTCAAAAAATTGTGCCTTTGAAATTTTTGAAAGCCATGCTGCCCGACCCTGCATCACTTGGTCCGCGTACAAAAGGTAAAACCAATATTGGCTGCATTATCAAGGGAGAAAAGGACGGGAAACCTGTTTCTCGCTACATCTACAATGTAAGTGATCATGAAAGCTGTTTGATCCTGATCCATTCATGGATGATTTGAATCAGTATGGCCTGCCATGGACAGATAAAGCATTCGACATCAATGTCGATGACCTGCCTGTTACATGAAAACAAACGAGTACAACACCCTTCCCTCACCCTGTTTTTTGCTTGAAGAAAGCAGGCTTAGAAAAAATCTGCAACTGATAAACCATGTACAGCAAAAAAGTGGTTGTAAGATTATTCTCGCCTTGAAAGGTTTTGCGATGTGGTCAGTGTTTCCATTGATCAGAAAATACCTGGAAGGCTGTGCTGCAAGTTCATACAATGAAGCCAGGCTGGCACATGATCACTTTGGCGGCCATCTCCATCTTTATTCACCTGCCTATCGGGATGATGAATTTAATGATTTGATGAAAATATCAGACAGAATCTCATTCAACTCATTAAGCCAGTGGCAACTTTTCTCGAAAAGGGCATTGAAAGCTGGAATTTCTTGTGGACTGCGCGTGAACCCGCAAATCAATGAAGTGGAAACCGCGCTATACAATCCAAGTGGTGCACAGTCCAGGCTGGGAATTTCTGAAGAAGAATTAAAAATCCTGCCAGAGGGTATTGAAGGGCTGCATGTGCATGCCCTTTGTGAAAATGATGCTGACTCAACTGCACGTTTGCTTGAAGCAGTTGAAAAACGTTTCGGCCATTTGCTTGGCAAATTGAAATGGTTAAACCTGGGCGGCGGTCACCTTATGACTCGTAAAGGATATGACACGTCATTATTGATTAAGACGCTCTCAAGCTTCAAACAGCGTCATCCCTGGCTTGAAATTGTGCTTGAGCCAGGTTCAGCGATTGCCTGGGATACTGGTCCGCTGATTTCAACGGTTTTGGACATCATTCAGCGTGACGGAATCAATATGGCCATTCTGGATACCTCGGCAACAGCCCACATGCCTGATGTACTGGAAATGCCCTATCGACCTGCTGTGCGCCATGCTGTAGAAGCAGGAAAAAACAATATCGAATACCGTCTTTGTGGGCTCTCCTGCCTGGCTGGAGATATTATCGGCGATTATGCTTTTGAAAATAAACTACAGGTTGGTGATAAAATTATATTTGAAGATATGATGCACTATACAATGGTTAAAACCACCATGTTCAATGGCCTGAACCATCCCGCTATAGCAATACAAAGAGAGGATGAATCAATCGATGTAACCAGGTGTTTTGAATATAAAGATTACGAAGCACGCCTGTCATAATTTGTCTGATTCATATATTTGTAACGTGACTGACTGTTTATTGCTGCGATTTCAAACTGTCAAATTATGACAGAACCGAAGTTTTACTAAACCCGTCTGACATTAATAATACTTGGCATGTTAACTTTAAATTCTGACATATTAGATATTCTCAGTTCCAGAACATTGCTCAATGGATCAGCTAGCATTTCGTCATCCTCGGTCAAAAGTATGGGCATGCCCTGATTAGAAATATCCTTGATAAGCTGATTTCGTAATTGCCAACCTCTGTTACTGATTTGAACTGGAATGATTTGGTGTGACCGTTGGCAAATTCAATTATCAATGTAAGTGGCTAAGCCATTTATCTAATCTACTATACAGCTTAAAAGCCTAAAAGAATCTATCTTATGATTTAAGGGAAACCCTTTTGTACCAATCAAGCATTATGCTGCTTGAAGAGTTCGTTTTGTTTTTCCCACCTACACCAAATATGAACTCAACATTGGTTGCATTCATTTCCGGTATATTTTTTTCAGTTCTATCACCACCATTTGCAAAAATAACATGAGCATCTGGATGAATACTTTGGACTTTTGTTATTAAATCAATAGCTGTTCCATCCGAATCATCAAAGTCTAATATTTCTGAAACCATTTTTAGATTTTCTACAATTTTTGACCTTTCCTTCCATGGTAATACATAAGCCCCTTTTTTATTAATAAGCCATTCATCACTGTTGATTCCAACAATCAGATATTCACCGAGCATTCTCGCTTGTGTTAAATATTCAATATGTCCTGAGTGAAGAGGGTCAAATCCTCCTGAACAAATAACAATCTTCTTCAAGTTATTTCCATTAATCGACATTATTTACTTATTGATGAGGTCGCTCTTGAAGTTCGTCACAATATTGAGATACGAGACTAATAAGTCCAATACTCATTCTTCTTTAATATTGCATTTAGTCGTCCTGGCGTCTCTCTGATCCATTCCAATATTCATCAGTAGATTGTTCATCTTCATTTTGTGAACGGAACATATTTGCAAAGGTTCGCCATATATAGACTAACGCCATCAAAACAATGGGAAGGGCGAAAAAGATAACAACTATCCAATAGATGACAAATTCTAGAGTCATTGGCTCTCCTTTGATTAATGCTGAAATGTATCTGACTTTCATATAAAAGTCACATTAGGATTTAAAAAGCGAAAATAGCTAGAAGCGGCGATATTCCTGTTATCGGTCATTCAAGATAGTAAAGATTAGATTAGGTGACTAGCTCTTGATCGACTAAAGCCATCAAATGCATATTCGCTGGTCGACAGTGGGCAAAATGTACTAAGCAGCCACCTGAAGCTGGGAATGACAGTAGAAACCAGAAGTATCAGTAGAAATTCAGGATAATAGTGGAAAGCAAAGATGACATTGGAAGCATCATGATGATGATAAATGTCGTAAATATTTTTCAGTTTTACTAAATTGCTGGTTAAGCCCGTGCAATAACTCGTCCTTGTTATCCAGTTGGTTGTTTTTTATTTTCGATTGAACCTGGCGAATATTATCAGCCAAATCCACCGCCCCTAAGGTCAGCGCACTGCCCTGTAAAAGATGCAGTGTTTTACGGATCTCACTGATGGATTTTTCTGATAAATCATCAAACAAGCTATCAAGTTTATTCTTATGTTGTTCAATATCCTGTAGGTATCTTTCTGCCAGGCGATTATAAATTTCCTCATTATCCCCAAGCCTGGGCTTGGAAAGAAAATCATTCATACCCACATTAAAACACAAGTCCTTATCAGACGGCTGCACATTGGCACTCATTGCCACTATCGGAGTTTGCGAATAACCATACCTATTGCGTAATAGCCGGGTACATTCAATGCCATCCATATTTGGCATTTGCAAATCCATTAATATCAGGTCGTAGGTTTGCTGCTTTTCAATTAACTGTCTAATAGCCTCTTCACCATCAGAAACGATATCCAATTCCGCACCCAGAACTTTCAAAATTTCTTCTATGACAATTTGGTTAATCTCATTGTCTTCTACAGACAAAATTCTAATACCGGACAACCCTCCCTGTAGTAACTTTGCTTTTTGGGTTCTTAATGCAGGCTGTCCTGCATAGGTTTCAAAATCCTCTGCAGACGCATTTTCCAGACTTAATACAAACCAGAAGTGACTCCCTATGCCTGGCGCTGAATCAAGATTCACGCAGGTGCCCATAAGCCGAACCAGGCTATCAACGATAGTGAGCCCCAGACCCGAACCACCATACAACCTGGTAGTTGATGCATCCGCCTGGGCAAACTGTTTAAAAATATCGGTTTGTTTATTGTCGGAAATACCTATGCCGGTATCCTTGACGTCAAAGCGCAAATTAACTGACCCCTTCGCTAGTAGATCATGTTGCATATCATCAACGGAGACATGGATTGTAACCTTGCCTTGGTCGGTGAACTTTATTGCATTACTACCAAGATTAATTAGTATCTGGCTTATCCGTACCTTGTCACCAATCAAATACTGAGGGCAATCATCATTGATAACGAAATTAAACAATAAGCCCTTTTTTACCGCACTTGGCATTAATTGGCTGGTGATGTTTTTTGCAAGTTCAAAAAGACTAAATGGCTTTAATTCAAGTTCCAGCATGTTGGCTTGAATTTTTGAA
>JARRJW010000149.1:0-5970 GCA_037388785.1 Gammaproteobacteria bacterium | reverse complement strand
GTACCTCATTGCTGGCGTGCTCCATCTCGGCTAACGCGGCAATAGCGGCGTCATGATCACTTTGCATATAGGCTTTAACTGCATTCTTACCGGCTTCATGCACCATTGCATGGGGTTTGTTCAACGCTTTGTAGTCATTCACATGAGAGAGTTTGAGGCCTTCACCTTCAAAATACCACTGACCAAGCCTGCAGCTGCGGTGATCGGCAAATTCTTCAGGAGAATTGTTTTCAATACCAAATATTGTTCTGTAAATCGACATCTTGAATAGCACGTGATCAAGTTTGACGGTTTCAATAAAGGAATTGGAGGTGGACAGGTCGATTACACTGGCCATGTTATTGGCCAGCGAGACGACTTCGTCAATAACACCACTGACGGTATCGACAGAAGATGTCATCATATCCATTGATTCAGTGATTTTGTCAAAATTAGTCCGGGTCTCGGAAGACTTGGCTGTAATGGTGCTGACAAACTCTTTAATTTCATTCGTGGCCTCGGCTGTTTTCGAAGCCAACGTTCTGACTTCATCAGCTACCACGGCGAATCCGCGGCCCTGTTCGCCGGCACGGGCTGCTTCTATCGCGGCATTGAGCGCCAGCAGGTTGGTCTGGTTGGAAATTTCAGTAATCATGTCGGTAAACTGGTTGATACGCAGGGTAGCTTCTTCCAGGGCGACGACAGAACCTATGCTGGCTTTTGTCGTATTGGTTAACTCGCTGATACCGACGGTTATCTGGTTTAACACCATGGTGCTTTGCTGAAACAGGCTGGAGGTTTCGCGTAAACGCGACTGTTCCGAGGCAAGAGTCTGGGAAGAACTCAGGGTCTGGTTGCGAATAAGGTCAAGAGAATCATAAACATTGGCAAAATGTAACGTTTCTGAGGTCTTATGGGCCACCTGTTGATAGGCAGAGTTCAGCATGGCACCCATGAANNNCATTAAAAGATCCTGAATGGTTTAGCCTTAGCAGTTGTATAGTTGTTATAAAAGTAAATGTATAAGAATTTGTTAAATAATGACAGAGATATTGCCAGAAAATAACCCAGTGGCCGCCAATCTAGAAATGCTGGAGATTTTTTCACGTTCAATTGCCGTAATGCGACTGGATAAAAATGATGCTGAAATATCGGGTAACAAGTTATACAAGTTAAAGCCCTGGCTAAAGCGTGCGTTGGCCAATGATGCAGGCCTGTTGTCTTGTGGCGGTGCTTTTTCCAACCATTTATATGCTTTGGCAGCAGCCGGGAAGCGCTATGGACTTCAAACTGCCGCACTGGTGAGAGGCATGGAAAAAGACAAAATGACATTCACCTTGCAGGATTGCGCAGTTATGGGGATGCAGCTTATTCCGGTTACAAGGCAAGATTACGCCAACCGATATGATGCAGGTTTTGCTGATAAGTACCTTAAACTGTTTAATGAAAATATGTTGTGGGTGCCTGAAGGGGGTACTGGCTTAGAGGCTGTAGCGGCGTGTGAGCAGATCGGGAGCGAAATTAATCTACTGAATGAGTCTTATGCTTTTGATAGCTTATGGGTTGCCGTTGGCAGTGGCGGAACTCTTGCTGGTTTGGCCCGGTCATTACACCCCTCCATTCAGATCCGGGCAGTAGCTGTCATGAAGGATTATCAACCGGTAAAAAAACGTTTATCCGATTATCTGGATCAGGAGCAAAGTAACAGAATATGCTGGGTGGAAGGGGGCTGGTACCGCGGTTTTGGACGATTCAGGCAGGGTGATGTTGATCTGCAGTTAGCGCTGGAAAAATCCACTGGTATTCTGCTGGACCCTGTTTATACCGCTAAACTGATGCGCCGTATGTTTGAGGCTTATCAGAATAATGAATTTGCCGATAGAAGGCCTTTGATGCTTCACACTGGAGGTTTGCAGGGAAGGCGCTCAATTAATAGTTTTTTGTGATTTCCCGTTTGAGTTCATTGTATTCCCTGTGTTTCCACACGCGGGCTTTTTTATAATTATTGGCATTCCACAATTCATCATCTTTCAATATTTTGAAGGCACTTGCCTGAAGCTTCTGGTTGATGGCTTTGTCACTGCTGATCAGGTCCATCAAACGATATGCCTGCTCATGATAGTAGGAGTGGGTTGCTGAAGATCGGTTTTCTAAACGCCAGAAAGACAAAACCCCAGCTGGTCAGCTGGGGGTTTACCTCTCCAAAAATGGAATTATTCTTGAGGGTTATGGCTCCACATGTATGAAGGAGCTGTTAATAATAGTAGTAGCAAAAAATAGAAATTCCAGAAAAAATTTGCAAAATTTTCTATTGAATTAATCTCTCGTAACTTCTGGGTCGGGAAGAATGTTTCGGGCGAGTGCAAGCTAAGAAGTTGCGAGCGCTTTTATAGTGATAATTGGGTTTAGAAATATTAAATAAGTTATTGATATTAAATATTATTTAATCCCAAAAAAAGAAAAGCCCAGTCTTAAAAAGGCTGGGCTAAAATTTAAGCTACTAGGACGGGAGTTCCTATAGTGTTTAAGATAGATGAAGCGTAACTCCAAGACTATAGGGATGATGCCTTGTATCTATAAGTAAAGTCCCTAATCAATGGTTTTTTGTCTTCGGTCAGCACAAAGCAATCAGTTGCAATTTTGGAAATAAATACATTAAAAGCGCTTAAACGAGGTTGAGTTTGGTTCCACATAGAACTCCTGAAATAATCAATAATTAACTTTAAATTATAATTATAAATAATTGAATAATTTGTAAATTATTTACTTTAATCATCGATAGCGTCTTCCCTGAAATATAATAGGTCTGTCTTAAATTGGGTCTATTGATTTAATTGGGATGACTCAAACTGAATATCGGTCATTAAAATTTGTCAGTCATCTTTTTATCAACTAGCTTTAAACTATTAAAAAAATAAATAAATGATGATTCATAAACCGGGTAAATTCTGTCTGCCATCGGAGGAAGGATGAACCGGATGTCTGTGAAGCGAACTTGCCTGCAGTTTTAATCTATCATGCTCTGCCTTGGCGCCGATTATTACCCCGTTGGTCAATGGAGCCGAAGCAGAGTCAGATTTTTTGAATTTTTTTAAACACTTCAAAAAGTGTTGGGGATAACTATTTTGCATCCAGTTGATGAAGCCCGTTACAGTCGTCAGATCAAGTTATCCAGTGTTGGTGAAGCCGGACAGAAAAAAATCAGTTCTGCACGGGTGTTGGTGATTGGTTTAGGTGGTCTTGGTTCACCGGTAGTGCTTTACCTTGCGGCTGCTGGTATCGGTCAACTGGCGATCTGTGACTTTGATGTTGTCGAAGAATCAAACCTGCAGCGCCAGATTATCCATACCGATGATCAGGTTGGCAGTCTCAAAACGGATTCAGCAGCAGCGGCAGTTATCCAGCATAATCCTGCCTGCCAGGTTTTTTCCATTGACCATCAAATGGACTCTGATGAGCTGCAGCGTGAGGTAGCACTGGCTGATGTGGTGTTAGATTGTAGTGACAACTTTGTCACGCGCTTTGCTGTGAACCGGGAATGTGTCAGGCAGGCCAAACCCCTGGTCTCTGCGGCAGCGATAAAGTTGACCGGACAGATTCTCGCTTATATCCCCGGTTTGGATGGCCCCTGTTACCAGTGTCTTTATGGTGAGCAGTATGAAAATGGTCAGACCTGTGAGTCCGAAGGGATTTTAGGCCCTGTGGTCGGCGTAATGGGCACCATGCAGGCACTGCAGGCCTTGTTAATTCTTCTGGGCCATACGGAAGGTTTTAAAGGCCGTCTGCTGCTGTTTGATGGCCTGAATATGCAATGGCAGCAGGTCAAGGTGCCTCGTAACCCAAAGTGCCCCTGTTGCGGGATGCCAGACAATCCGTAGCATCTAAAAAACGATTGTAAATTGCTCTCAGGAGTTGGACTGGTTGTTATCGATCCAACGCTGCGCCGCGAGTTGGTCAGAATCACGTTCATTTACCCAGCGTTCACCATTGGTTAATACTTCCTTTTTCCAGAAAGGTGCCCGAGTTTTCAAAAAATCGATAATAAATTCACAGGCTTCAAATGCTTCTCCACGATGCGGGCTGCTGACGGCCACCAGGACGATCGGATCACCCGGATTAATCAGGCCTACCCGATGAAAAACAGAGACGTCGCCCAGCTGCCATCTCTGCTGAGCTTCATCAACAATTTTTTCCAATGATTTTTCAGTCATTCCCGGGTAATGCTCCAGGCGCATTGCCGAAACTTCATCGCCTTCGTTGATATCGCGCATAGTGCCGATAAAACTGACAATAGCACCCATTGCCTTGTTGTCACCGGTCAAGCGGGATATCTCAATGGCCGGGTCAAAAGTCTGTTCAAAAAGTTTGATATTTGACAAGATTCAGCCTCCGGATACGGGTGGAAAAAAACCGATTTCATCATGATTGTTAATGATGGCATCGGCATTGACAATTTCCTGGTTGATCGCTGCAAGGACAGGCAGCTGTCCGGCAAAAATAACCTGCCATTGATCGCCGCGTTCGGCAAGCAATTGCATCAGTTTACTAATCGTCATCGAATCTTCCGGTAATTCGATCTCTTCATTTTCACAATCAAGCATTTCACGGTAGCTGGAAAAATACAGAATTTTTATCATTTTGGAGATTCACTAAAATAATCAAAACGAGAGTTAGTTTGCCATGTTTCAGGGCTTATTAACATAAAGCATGTAATACTGCTTGCTCTAAAAATAACAAAAAAGCATTGGCTTCACCCCGGGTTGTTTATAGGCTATTCTTAAAATGTTCTTCTGAAATTCCAGACTGATCTCAAAACCTATAATTAAAATTTTGCCAATTTAAAATTTCGCCAATTTAGATTTCGTAGGTATTTGCCCTCCATCCGGATTTGAATCCAAGCTTGGGCAATAGCTCTGTTTTAACACCAACACAGGATTATATATGAGCCAGACAGCTTCTTCTTCCACACCTGCCGTATCTTTGAATATTGCCGTCATGACTGTTTCTGATACACGTACTGAACAGGATGATAAGTCGGGTAACGTACTGGTAAAAAAATTGACAGAGAGTGGTCACAAGCTTGCAGAGAAGTCCATCGTGCCAGATAACCGTTACAAGATTCGTGAGGTGATGTCACGCTGGATAGCCGATGATGATATTCATGCCGTCATCACTACCGGTGGTACCGGCTTAACAGGGCGGGATATTACACCCGAAGCTATCCAGCCGCTGTTTGACAAAACCATCGATGGTTTTGGCGAGATCTTCAGAATGTTGTCATATGAACTGATTAAAACATCAACGATACAGTCACGTGCGATAGCAGGCCTGGCCAATGGTACGGCGATTTTCTGCCTGCCTGGATCAACCGGAGCCTGCAAAGATGGCTGGGAAGGTATTATCAAGCATCAGCTTGATGTCCAGCACAAGCCCTGCAACCTGGTGGAGATTATGCCGCGTTTCAAGGAGGCCGAGTAATGTCGGACCAGGCCGGTTGTGGATGTGATTCGGTCGAACAAAAACTGGTTCCCTATGAAGAGGCGCTCAATGTGTTACTCGAACAGGCCAGAACCGTTTCTGAAACCGAACGACTGCCTTTAAATGACTGCCTGAACCGGGTGCTGGCACAAAGCATTGAATCATCGATAGATGTGCCACCGGCAGATAATACGTCCATGGATGGCTATGCGATTCGCACTGATGATGTTGCTGGATCCGGTGAAACGGTATTGCGTATCAATCAGCGTATCGCTGCCGGAGAAACCGGAATGTTTCTTGAACCGGGTACTGCTGCCCGTATCTTTACTGGTGCGCCGATACCTCCCGGTGCCGATGCGGTAATTATGCAGGAACAGGTTGAGGTTAATGGTGAAAACATTTGCTTTAGCGTGGCAGTTAAACGTGGGCAAAATATTCGTCTGGCCGGTGAAGATATCAAAATAGGTCAGACTGTTGTTTCAGCCGGAACTCGTCTTCGTCCTCAGGACCTTG
>JARRJW010000148.1:0-8260 GCA_037388785.1 Gammaproteobacteria bacterium | reverse complement strand
TATGGAAAAAATATGCCAGTTTCTTTGATCGTTCTTCAGATATTCCAAAACATGAAATTATTATGCAACCTGAAGTTGCAGAGCTCGAGAATGACCTTAAGCGGCAAATGAGAGGTGTAAGAGTTGTTAAAATTAAAGTCTATAACAAGAATGGTTTAACAGTATTTTCAACTGATCCAAATCAAATCGGTGAGGATAAATCAAAAAATCAGGGATTTATCGGTGCTCTTAATGGAGAGGTTAAAAATGAAATTTCATTTCGGGATAAGTTTGATGCCTTCGATATGGTAATTGAGGATAGAAATTTATTATCTTCTTACATACCGGTTTACTATGGACCTAAAAACGAAATAGTTGCTGTTTTTGAGCTGTACTCTGATATAACAACTCTGCTCGAAGAAATAAATGAATCAGAGCTTAAAACTGTAGCTTTAGGCTCAATCCTGATGCTTGTTTTGTATGCTTTTTTGTTAGTGTATGTTCGACGAGCTGATCTGGTTATAAAAAAACATGAAAATGAAGAACGTCTGCTACAGGAAGAGCGGATTAAATATGTTTCAGAAAACGACCAGTTGACAGGTTTACCAAATAGAAATTCGCTAATTATTCAAATAGATAAATTATTTGAAAGATCTCATTTAAAGAATTCAACGGTTACTCTTTTTTACATCGATATTCATCGTTTTAAGTTAATAAATGACAGCCTGGGCGAGGACATAGGTGATCAGGTATTACTTGAGGTTGTTGCTCGACTATCTGAAACTGTAAGAAATACATCTATTATTGGTCGTGCTGGCCCAGATGAGTTTTTGTTAGCTATTGAAAATGTCGGAGAAAGAGTCATTGACAGCATTCTCATTCGACTAATACGTGCTTTAACTGATCCATATACTATTGAATCTGCAGTTGCTAACTTAGCTTTTTCAGTAGGCGTAGTTAATTACCCCCGTGATGCGACTGATGCTTCAACAGCACTTAAAAATGGAGAGGCTGCAGTTCTTCGTTCAAAAGAATTAGGTAAAAATCGTTTCGCTTATTTTACTAATGATTTAAACAAGCGAGCTGTTGAAAGGTTCGAGCTGGAAAATGCATTGAGCCTGGCATTAGAAAAAGAACAATTCGAAGTTTTTTTCCAACCCAGAGTTGATACAAATGGCAAAACAGTAAGTGCTGAAGCTTTGATACGCTGGCGAAGAGATGATGGTCAATTAATTTCACCTGCTCTTTTCATAAATGTACTTGAAGATACTGAATTAATAGTTCCAGTTGGATATTGGGTATTGGTTAATGCCTGCAAAGAATGTATTAAGTGGCATAATCAGGGATTTACTCATATGAAAATATCGGTAAACCTTTCCATGAAACAATTTTTAAATGGAAGTATTATTGAGGATATAAGAAAAGCATTACTAGAATCTGGTCTAGAGGCAGAATTCTTAGAGTTAGAATTAACCGAAAGCTTATTTGCTGAAAACCCAGATGAAGCACTCTCTATTCTAAAAGCAATTAAAGCTTTTGGAATTCACATTTCTCTTGATGATTTTGGTACTGGGTATTCTTCCTTAAGCTATTTGCGGAAATTCCCAATAGACTGCCTTAAAATTGATAAATCCTTTGTGAAAGACATATCCACTAACCAGGATCAAGCTAACCTTACTCAATCTATTATCAACATGGCTAAAGCTCTAGATATGAACACCGTTGCTGAAGGTGTTGAAGAGGTAGAGCAATTAGATTGCCTCGTTGAGCTTGGTAGTAATGAGTTACAAGGATTTTTCTTTAGCCGGCCTTTGTCAGCTCCTGACTTTATGAGTTATCTAAAAAGCCATTAATAACATGATCTAAAATGGAATATAAAGTATTACTTACTGTCTTTGTAACTGTTTTTATCGCTGAACTTGGTGATAAAACTCAACTGGCCACCATGTTATTTGCCTCAGATAAAGAAGTGAGCAAATTAACTATATTTTTTGGTGCGTCCCTGGCCTTAATACTTGCATCTGCAATAGGTGTTCTAGCTGGAAGCATGCTTTCAGAATACATAAATCAGAAGTATTTACACTATGTTGCAGGAATAGGCTTTATTGCAATTGGTATATGGACATTGGTGAAGGTTTAAATATCCTTAATGACAGCCAAATACACACCTTTCAGCCCGATGACTTTTTAGAAATCATCTGAATAATCTATCAGCTTTGTAGAAAATCATCCAACTGACCCTGAACCTCAGCTATTCAGGCTTTTGCCGCCCCCGCCCAAACGACCGACAGACGGCCTCTCTAGACAACTCTCAATAAATCCTGCCCACAACACCGCACCAGATCCGACTCCAATGCTCTGGCTAAATTTGAGAAAGAATTTTCACGAAACGCTGCTAAAAAAGCAAAAGCATTGAAGCCTAAAGCACGAAAGAAAAGAGCAACTAAAAAGAAAGCTGTGAAAAAATAGTTCAATCTGATTTATCGTAAAAGCCTACCTTTTCGATTTGAATTGGCGGGCTTTTTTCTGTGAATCACTTCCAAAAACAGGAATATTCATCATCATCANNNCAGAATAATTTCCAGACTTTCTTGGATTTCACATAGGTCATTTTGGCAACAGCGTCTTCAATTTCTTCAGATGGATTATTCCAATATGGTCGTATTTCAAATAATTCAACGCTTTGCCCTTTCAAACGATAGGAAAGATCCATTTGTTCCCGAATTTCTGATGATGGTCGGTGTTTTTCAACAAAAGCTGAAACAATCTTATGAATACGAGCTTCTTCGAATTCAGTCAAAGCCATTAGCCGTTAAACCTCTTCCCAACTAGTCTCGCCATCATCCATGTAAGGAATACCACAAGCAGTTGTTTCCACCTCTCCAAGTTCTTCGACTTTCTTCCGGAGTTCATCTGCCAGTACTGAGGCAGTGGTGACTGATTGAGCAGTCTCACCGGAATATGGCAAGCGAGTTTCTTCAATTTCAACCTGGCCGTCTTCTGTGTCTCTGATAGTTATTGTTATTTCCATTTCTGTATAAAAGTAACTGCGAAGATATCGGTATCTTATATGAATATCACATCCGGAGAAATTCAAGATACAGATAAAACACCGCAATGACCTTTCACAAATCCCTCCTGACAACCCCGCCTACCCCATCCTAGATGAACTTTGTACCAACCTGATCTACAACTACCCAGAATATGACCCTCAAGCCGATGGTTAGGGTTAGTTCAGGTTGGTCTTTCAGCGAGCTTGGGTGAAGGAAAGAAAACCAGCGTTGTCAGGTATAACGCCAGTCCAATACCAATAACAGCATTAAAGCCTAAGTTAATCGCTAGAATGGTTGATAAAGAAGCACTTATAACCGAAGCACAGCCATTTATTCCCCATGCCCAGGGGATATAATTCTCGGCATGCTGTGACAGGGAAGCAAGGCCCATGGGAAACGGCATACCCATTAGAAATGCCAGCGGGGCGAGCAAAATAATGCTCAGAAAAATTTTCACGGGCAGACTAAAGCCGGTCGCAACTTCAAAAAGCGGATCAAGCAACCAGAGGTAAACTATCCCTATCAGTGCAATACCCAGGCAACTTGCAAGAAATACCCGTTGAGTGCTCCAGGCTGCGGCTAGCCTGCCGCCCACATGACTGCCGAGTCCGGCAAATAACAAAAAAATACTTAATGTCGCTGCAAAAGAATAAATCGGGTGATGCAGCAAAACAATGAACTTCTGCATGAAAGCAATTTCTATCATGAGAAATGCCAGTCCTACCATGAAGAAGTAGAAGATAACATTGATTTTCCTGATACTGATATTCCCGTTTGTCGCTTTTTGCTGGAAAAAAATCAGGGGAATTAATATCAGCACAAAGCTGCTAATAACTGAAATGACTAGAGTTGCAAGTAAAACCAGGTATCCCCATTCAATCAGCGGCATTCCCCCCTGGTCACGCAGTTCAAGTAGTTCTGAAAAGGTCTGCCAACGAAAAAAGTGATGAAAAAAGGGTTTGTTATCAGTAGATGGCTGCAGGTCGAACTTATAGTCACGAATAAACTGATCGCGCTTTTCATCGGATAAAATGCTGCTTGAGGCCTCGTAAAAAATAGGCGAAGACAGCATGTTAAAGCGATTGGCCTCGGCAGCGCGCATGTCGGGTAGCCAGGCGCTATCGAATGCATTGTTCTCATTAAAGCTGCGGATCATTTTGAGTTCATTATCACTGAACGGCGCGTTCTTGATCAGGATCGTACCGGTTTGCCAACTTCTAATGAAAACAATCCGCTTGCCAATGTCCTTAAAACCTTGTTCTTTTAGGGCTATAACCATGCTGTGAAAGAGTTTAAGGCTGTCTCGGGGAGGAATATTGATCCACCGGGTGATCGCCAGGTAGCCATTATCTTTTAAATGCGATAGGTAAAGTTGTATGGCTTCAATGGTATACAGGTAACTTTCGTTTAAGGAGTGCATTCCGGAAGAGGAAGCATTGAAACCATCCATCAGCGATATCTGGATTAATGAATATTTTTTGTCAGATGACCCCAGAAAATCACGTACTTCACGAATGTGTGTGTTGACTTTTTTATGTGAATAAGGGCTTCCACTGAAATCAGCCAGTACCTTATCAACCAGTTCATAGGTCTGCTTATTGAGCTCCAGAACGTCAATGCTTTTAGTATCATGGTACAAAGCCTGAAGGATATCGGTACCACCCGCACCACCGACTATAAGCGCTGAATCAATAGGTGTAATCGCGTAGGGAAGCGCAGATGTCATGTTGGACAGGTAAGACAGCTTTTTGATTTTATCCGGGAATTGGGTTATCGCACTGTGGCTGTCGCCATCTGTGAAAAGCGCAAGTTGGGGCAAGACCATTTGATCGGTATTAATGCTTAACCCTGGCGCATGCCGGAAAGGCACTGAGTTGTTTTCAATCACGCTCAGTAATCCCAGCGGGCTGGAGCGTTGATGAATGATGGTTGCTCCCTGTATTTTCAATGTCTGGCTTAACGATTTATAAGGTGACATTTCGAGTTTAATCTGGGTCAGTTGATAGCCAATAAAAACAGCGACAGGAATCGCCAGTAGAAGCAGTTTTTTTGCTATGGACTTTGGCGCAGATGGTAAGACTAGAATAGCGGCAAATACCGACACAGATGCAATTGTAATCAAGGCATGCTGGGGCAGAAGAAAAAATAATAAAATTATCAAGCCAAGGCTGCCGGCTGCTGCCCCAATCAGGTCAGCGGCATAAATTTTTGTCAGGTGGGCTTTGAAATGCATAAAAGCTATGCATATCGCTGTGGCGGCAAAAAAGAAAGGCACGCTCAGCAATAACAGCATGCCGGTTAATAAAAACAGTTGTTGGTCATCCCAGAAGATGAGCTCCGCGTTAAATGGCAGCTGTTGGGCAACTTGGAAGTTGAGCACACTGAATACTGAAAACATGAATACAGAGCCAACATAAAGCGAGAAAAAATGTTCTTTAACGCGTTGTTGAAAAAGGCTGACAACCGTGCCACTAACACCATAACCCAACAGTGCCAGTCCAATAATCATATATGCGAAGTGATGCCACTGGATGATTGCAAACAGACGCATCAGTAAAATTTCATAAGCCAGGGCACTGGCTGAAAGTATAAAAACCGAAGCGAGCAAAAACAGTAATTTAATATCTGGCTTTGCCATGTGCAGTGCCTAACGAGCGCCTGTCAGTGGCACAAAAAATACTGGCAGCACTTGTCGGGTGGTGACTTTGCCATCCGTTCCTTTTTCAACAAACAATAATTGCTGGGTCATAAACCGGCTACCAACCGGAATAACCATCCTGCCGCCCTTTTTAAGCTGTTTGACCAATGGGGGAGGTACATGGCTGGCAGCGGCAGTGACCAAAATGGCATCAAACGGGCCGGCCTCTTCCCAGCCGAAGTAGCCATCTGCAATGCGCGTATGGATATTTTGGTAATCAAGTTCAGCTATTCGCTTAGCTGCCGCTTTTCCAAGAGGCTCGATGATTTCAATGCTATAAACCTCGTCAACCAGTTCTGCAAGAATTGCTGCCTGGTAGGCCGAGCCAGTGCCAATTTCCAGAACCTTGAAATCTGGTTGCGTGTCAATCAGGTCTGTCATCAAAGCAACAATATAGGGTTGGGATATAGTCTGGCCATGACCAATTGGCAGGGGACGGTTTTCATACGCTTCAGGCCATAAGTCAGAGGGTACGAACCTGTGTCTTGGTACTTTAGACATGACCTCCAAGACACGAGGGTCGAGTTCGGCTTTATCAAGATGACGGCGGGTTTCTGCCACAGATTGCTTTATGGCATCAATCATGTCCTGCCTTTGTTGTTGAAAATCATCAGCAACTGATGCGCTGATAAGCAGCTGGCAGGCAACAAACAAGAATATTTTTGAAAGTGCTGGTAATTTCATCCTGTCCTCTCAAAAGACTACCAAGTTTATAATAATGATAACTGCAATTGCCGAGTCTGTCTGAGCAATTATGGTAATGGTTGATTTGAATCAGTTGATGATTTTCTGTGACTTCCGCTATTACCACCTTAGAGTCCATAATTCGGTTTTGTTGACTGAGGTTTTTATACACGTTTGAGTCAGTCCATACCCTGCAATCAGATCTGCCGAATGACCGCAATGTGCAAACAGAAAAACTGAGTGACCGGTATCAGGAAGCCAGAACCATTCCCTGAAAATTTCATCTGGCCGGTGTTTGCTGTTTGAAGACAAAAGAAAGCCCCACCGAAGTGAGGCTTTTTAAAGAGAATAACTAACGATTGGGTATTATTTATCCCACCATTTCTTGCGGACTTCATCACGTTGAGTCTGTCCTTTTTCAGAACCTTTACCTTCTTCACGATATTCTTTTTCCATCTCTTCTTTATGCTTGCGTTTTTCACGCTCCATTTCTTCACGATGCTTTCTGTCTTCCCTGTCCATTTCTTCCATGTGTTTACGCTCTTCACGTTCCATTTCTTCTCTATCTTTACGCTCCTCACGCTCAATTTCACGCTGCTTTTTAGCATCTTCCCTAGCTAGTTCATGCTCACGCTTCATGCGCTCACGTTCATTTTTCATCTGTTCTTTATAGGCTTCCTTGTCATATTTATCTTTAGGGTCAGCAAACACAACCGAAGTGCCTAGAACGGTTACAATAGCTACAACGGCAAAAATGAGTGGTGTTTTCATATTATGACCTCAATAATTAAAGAGAATTAGTATGTTGATATTAGAGCATGAAAACTGAATGAAAGCTGAACGTGCTCTCAATTTAATCAGACAATATATTTGATGTCTGTTCCTTGCTGTTTGATGTCTTTGGTGTTTTGCTAATACGACAGAAACCATAACCGCCTTCACGAGTAACAATGTGTGTGAAGCTGACAACCACTAAACGGAAACCTTGCCACTTTTGACACCGTTCTAATAGCCTCAAAAGTAGCCTACGATTAATTTAGTTAAACTACTGTTTTAGTTGAACGCCTGACCAGTATGCAATCCCATTTTCTTAAAGATGTAGACCAGTGGGCAAAAGCCTGTAATAGATGCCTGAAACATATTGAGGCCAACAAACGCAGTTAACCATAGCCAGTTTACAGTATAAGTCAGAGACAAAGCCAAGCTCACAAGAATCATCGTAGCTGCAAAAGTCATTACTGCTTTATCAATGTTCATCGTCTTTCACCTCCTTTCTATAATATAAGTATAAGTGAATATTCTTATATTCTATTTAAAAATTATCAATCATTGAAAATTTTGATGAACTTAATTCATAAATATAATTTTTTTGTTATGTTGAATAAGCACCCATAACAAGTAATTTGTAAAAACCTCGTCTTACTCTGACGATTTCAGATCTAGAGTTGCGACTTAATCTTACAGATGCTTTTGTCGGCTTTTTGCTGGAAGCGGAACTCAGATGAAGCATCATTGTTGCTGACATTCATGATATTTGGCTTTTAGAATAAAAAGCATTTTTGAACCAGTTTGGCATCTTCGCTTTGTCAGTTAGAGCTTCTTCAAATTCAAAACCGACACTACTACCGTTTACCCATGTTACTACAGCCAATACAGGGAATTCTTCCCAATCTGTTATATCTTGCACGTCTGAACGAATATGGCTTCTATAATGTGTATCTTCGCTAACTGAAACTGAAATTAAATCATTTGATGAGGAATTGATGTCAATTCCAAATACGTTTTCTTCCTGAATGCTTGTGAGTATCTTACAAATATCGTTTATTTTAAGATTATGATTATCTGA
>JARRJW010000147.1:0-9342 GCA_037388785.1 Gammaproteobacteria bacterium | reverse complement strand
GGTTGTAATTTATCCTGCAAATTCTGTCAGAACTGGGATATGAGTAAATCCCGTGAAATGGATACCCTCGCTGATCAGGCTTCTCCTGAAATGATAGCCGATGCAGCCCATCGCTATGGCTGTCGAAGCGTTGCCTTTACCTATAACGATCCTGTGATTTTTCTTGAGTATGCCAACGATACAGCTGATGCATGTCATGAAAAAAACATCAAGACCGTGGCAGTAACGGCCGGTTTTATTGCCGAGGGAGCCAGGGAAGACTTCTTTAGCCATGTAGATGCTGCCAATATCGATTTAAAAGCATTTACAGATGAGTTTTATCACAAACTATGTGGCGGCCATTTGCAGCCAGTCCTTGAAACTTTGCAATACCTGAAAAAAGAAACACAAGTCTGGTTTGAATTAACTACGTTGTTAATTCCTGGAGATAATGATTCAGATAATGAGCTTCAGGAAATGACTCAGTGGATTTTTGAAAACCTGGGTCCGGACGTCCCATTACATTTCACGGCTTTTCATCCGGACTGGAAAATGCTGGATAAGCCGGCTACACCAACCTCAACCTTAGCCCGTGCCCGAAGAATTGCCCGTGATAACGGATTGCATTTTGTTTATACCGGCAATGTGCATGATGCAGAAGGTGGCAGTACCTGGTGTCCGGATTGTGGAAAGCTACTGATTGAACGTGACTGGTATGTACTGGGGAAATGGGGACTGGATGAGAAAGGCTGTTGCAGCTGTGGTTATCGTTTACCAGGCGTTATAGAAGCTCACCCCGGTAACTGGGGCGCCAAACGTTTACCCATCCATATATGAATGCAGATTCCATAGTTTTTACTTTTTTCATGATTTTTGCAGGTGCTGCACTTGTGGCAACATTTGCACTGTTCGCACGCCAGGCATTACTCATTGCCTATATCCTGATTGGTGTATTGCTGGGTCCTTGGGGGCTTGGTTATGTTAATGATGCCAAAGTAATTGGTGAAATTGCACACATTGGCATTATTTTTTTATTGTTTCTGATTGGCTTGAATTTACAGCCTCAGGAACTCCTGCATATGATGCGTAAAACCACCATTGTTACACTGGCCAGTTCCACTGTGTTCACACTATTCGGTTTTGCGCTCTGTATGCTGTTTGGATTTTCATTGCAAGATGCTATTTTGGTCGGTATTGCGACGAGTTTTTCAAGCACCATTATTGGTTTGAAGCTATTGCCTACAACCATTTTGCATCATCAGCGCAGTGGTGAAGTCATTGTCAGTATTTTGCTGTTTCAGGATTTGATTGCGATTGTCCTGTTAATGGTACTGCAGGGCAGTGGTGGCTCCGATGAAGTTGCTGTCATGGAAATGTTCAAGTTGCTTGTCGTGTTGCCGCTGTTTATTGGCCTGTCCTGGGTTTTCCAGAGGTTTGTAATCCTGCCTTTAATTGCCAAGTTTGATCGTATCCAGGAATATATTTTTCTCCTCTCCATTGCCTGGTGCCTGTCATTGGCTGAATTAGGTCAACTGGTTGGTTTATCAGCCGAGATTGGAGCTTTTATTGCTGGTATAACGCTGGCATCCAGCCCCATAGCTCAGTTTATCGCTGAAAGTCTGAAGCCTTTGCGTGATTTTTTCCTGATCATGTTTTTCTTTTCGTTGGGAGCAGGCTTCAACCTGGGCATGATAGACCAGGTGATTGTTCCCGGTATTGCCCTTGCAACCATCATGATGCTGCTTAAGCCGGCAGTGTTTCGCTGGCTATTATTTCGCTCAGGTGAAAATTTAAAGCGGTCCCATGAAGTTGGCTATCGTCTTGGGCAGATGAGCGAATTTTCCTTATTGATTGCCGTGTTGGCTGTGGAGACCGGTGCCATGTCTGACAAGGCTGGCTACCTGGTTCAATTGGCGACTGTATTGACCTTCTTGTTTTCAACTTACCTGGTGGTTATGCGTTTTCAGTCACCCATCGCTTTGTCTGATCACCTGCGCAGGGATTAACTGCGCTGAACGGTTTTTTGGTGATGTTTTCAGGTTTTCAAGACTTTTACTAATTTCCCCAAAAGGTATACTCCCGCCGTCATTTGTTTCATTACAAGTATTTATTTTGAGGTAGTCATGGCATTTTCAGCATTTGCTGTTCAGGAAAAATTTGTCAGAATTCGGGAAAACAAGGTTTTTGAAACCATTGTCATAATCATTATTGTGCTATCCGCGCTGGTCATTGGCGCAAAAACCTATCAAATCGACCCGACCTTACTGGAAATTTTTCTGATTCTGGACATGATGATCACGGTGTTTTTCCTGATCGAAATCATTATTCGCATGATTGCAGAAAAAACGCTGAAAAACTTCTTTTCCAAGGGCTGGAATATTTTTGATTTCATCATTGTAGTGGCCAGCCTGGTGCCAATTCAGGACAGTGAAGCAGCCTTGCTTGGACGGTTATTGAGAATCTTTCGCGTACTGCGTCTGGTTTCCATTATTCCCGAGCTCAGGGTGCTGTTGGGAGCATTTCTTCAGGCTATTCCAAGAATGGGCTATGTCAGCCTGTTGATGTTCATTATTTTCTATATCTACGCGGCAGTTGGCAGTATGTTTTTTTCCGGCATCAACCCGGACCTTTGGGAAAATATCACGATTGCAATGTTGACGCTTTTTCGTGTGGCTACTTTCGAAGATTGGACGGATGTCATGTATGAAACCATGGCTGAATATCCGTTCAGCTGGATTTATTATCTGTCATTCATCTTTGTCGTCGCATTTGTTTTTCTCAATATGATGATTGGTATTGTCGTCGATACCCTGCATAAGGAACATCAGAAAGAGGAACTGGCAAGTGGTGAAGGTGAAGCCGCGGAGGTACACTCGATAGAAGAACGTACTTTGCGTATCGAGGAAAAACTCGACAGGATTGAACTGCTATTGCAGGAACAGACCAGAAAACCGGGCTGATACAGGGGGCAGTTCAGCCTTAAAGGCTCTGGCATTGCGGGATAGGTTGCTATAACTTAACAATATTGTTTCTGTATCAGGATAACTTGTATGTCAGGAAGTGTTCTTTCTGAAAAAAAGGGTGACAGCTTCGGTGTTTACCGGCTGATTCTGTTATTGCTGGTTTTTCTGGTGTTTTTTGCATTGCCATTTTTTCCGGCACTGTTTTCTGATAGCCGGTTTTATGGCGTCAATGCCGACAGTAAAGCACCTGATTTTGTTCTTACCGACCTTTCCGGCCAACAGGTTTCCCTTTCTGATTTTCGTGGTAAACCTGTTTTTCTCATGTTTGGCTATCTCAATTGTGACAGCCTTTGCCACAACCAGGTGATGCTTTTTCAGGAAATCAATGCGCTCAATTTAACAGCGTCTAAGCCCTCTCCAGTGTTCCTGTATATAGCCATGGACCCGGAAAGAGATAAAGCCGAAAAAATTGCTCAATATTTTGATGCCCATGCCGATAATTTTATTAGTTTGAATGCAACTGACTATAAATCGGCACAAGCTATTGCAATGAAATACGGTGCATATTTCTCAAGAAGTGGAAAAATGTCATCTGGTGATTACGAGATTGATCACCCGGGACACATTTTTCTGATTGATCAGGCCGGAAACAAACGTTTTACCTATTCGGCTAGTCACAAGCAGGCAGACCGGATTATTTCAGATCTGAACTTTATTCGGACAGAAGAACAGAAAACCATTACTTTACCGGGAGTTTGAACATGGAACAGAGTCAGCATTTTTTAGCAAGTCATAAAGCCAATCTGCTTAGATATGACAAGCTGATGTTCATTATTTTGATGGCGCATTTGCCGGTCATTATGTTTATTGTCCCAATGGGATATGACACCATGCCATTTGCCATTGGTGCATCTGTCTTGGTGGGTCTGCTTGCTGGTGCAGCCTATTTGATGACGAAAGGCACCAGGCTTTTTGGTGTCATCGCAGCTGTGATTCTGATGATGTATTCGGCCATCATGATCCAGTCGCAAATGGGACGTATCGAGATGCATTTCCATATTTTTGGTGCTATGGCGCTCACGCTGATCTACCGCGACTGGCTGGTCGTTGTGGCTGCTGCCGGCGCCATTGCCCTGCATCACTTGCTTTTTACAGCTTTACAACTTAATGAAGTGCAGATGTTTGGCCTACCGGTAACGCTTTTCAATTATGGCTGCAGTTGGGGCATTGCTTTTTTGCATGCAGCATTTGTTGTCTTTGAGGCTGCCATTTTGATTTATTACTCTCTTATTATGCAAAAAGAGCATCAGACAGGACTTCAATTGGTCTCGGCAGTAACTGAAATTGAAAAAAATAATAACCTGGCTGTCAGGCTGGATGATGATGAGGGTAGTAATACAGTAGCACTTGCATTTAATAATATGGTGGGAAAATTTGATCACCTGGTATCAGATTTAAACGAAGCTTCCCGTCTTTTAAACGATACAGCAACAAACCTGTCACGCGTTAGTCAGGATGCTCAAAACAACAGTTCCAATCAGCATCAGCAGACAGAGCATGCTGCTACTGCCATGACCGAGATGTCTGCGACCATCCAGGAGGTCTCTCAAAATGCCCAGCAAGCTGCCGATGCAGCTACCCAGGCCAATTCCGAAGCCCAGACGGGGGTTCAAATTGTGACTACGGCCATCAATATGACTGACCAGCTGATTGCGAGTATGAGCCAGGCCAGTCAGTCAATTCAACAGTTGGAGACCAATACTCAGAGCATTGGCTCTTTTGTTGATGTGTTTAATGGTATTTCAGAGCAGACCAACCTGTTGGCGCTCAATGCAGCCATCGAGGCTGCCAGGGCTGGCGAACAGGGCAGGGGTTTTGCCGTGGTTGCGGACGAGGTAAGAACACTCGCCCAACGTTCGCAGGAGTCAACCTCTGAAATACAGGCCATCATTGAATCATTACAGTCGGTTGTGGTGGCAGAATCCATTACCGAAAATATTATATCGATCTCTAATCTGAGCCAGGATACCGTTAACAAGGTTCAGGAAAACCATGCAATTGCAGAAAATCTCACCAATATAGCCTCTAGTCTGAATCAGCAGATTGGTGTTTATAAATCCACCTGATAAATGCAAAAAAATGCCCTGGTTTAGAAAATGAACCAGGGCTATCGCATGATTGGCCATATTTATAACTTCATGCCGACATCCTTCTAAAAGCTTCTTAACTGTTTCCAGTCAACCCTGTATGATTGCGCAGTTTTTGCGTTGATGATTTCTCAAGCAATCGCGGCTTGTGCTCATACTGATTAAGGACTCTCACACGATGTGGTTTAAAAACCTGCAGTTATATCGCTTAACCGATAAATTCAGCCTGTCTGCTGAACAGCTTCATGAAAAACTCCTGGAAAATATCACCAAGCCCTGCCAGGGATTGGATACATTTACATTGGGTTGGGACTTTCCGTTGGGCCGTGAAGGGAAGCTGCTGACGCATGCAGCTAATGACTGCATCATGGTCTGTATGCGCCGTCATGACCGTTTGTTACCTTCAACGGTAGTGCGCGAAATCCTTGAAGATAAAGTGGCCGAAATTGAGCGGGCAGAATCCAGGCCTGTCAGGCGTAAGGAAAAGCTACAGTTAAAAGATGAAATAACCGTTGACCTGATGCCCAGGGCATTTACCCGGTCAACCCTGACCTATGCTTATATTGATGTCCATAAAGGCTGGGTTGTAGTGGATGCTGCTTCAGCAAAAAAAGCTGAGGATTTGCTCAGCCTGATGCGCGAGTCCTTGGGTTCTTTTAAAGTGAAACCTTTCGAGGTCAACCAGGCGCCATCAGCCATTTTGACAGACTGGCTCCGGCAACGACCGGCCAAATATTTTGAACTCGGTGATGAATGCGAGCTCAGGGATACCCTGGAAGAGGGTGGCATTGTCAGGTTGAAACGTCATGGTTTGGAAGGCGATGAAATTCAGGTTCATCTGCAGGCGGGTAAAATTGTCGTTAAACTGGCTGTCAGTTGGCAGGATAAACTCAATTGTGTTCTGGCCGATGATGTCTCTGTTAAACGTCTTAAATTTCTTGATGTTCTGCAGGAACAGGTTGAAGAGCAGGGGTTTGAATCAGCCATGGAAAAATTTGATGCTGATTTCGCGATAATGAGCCTGGAATTGCGGGCTTTTATTCAGCAGCTTGTTGATATTTATGGTGGCCTTAACCGTGATTAAGCAACTATATTTAGCCTATGAAGCCCAAAACTCAAACTGTCATGAAAAGCATGATTCGGGAAATTCGCAATGTTATTCCATTTGATGCCCCCGAAGCTGCAGTCTGCTCTGAAAAAAATACCTGTCAGGGCTGTTCGCTGAAGTTATTGGAGTATCTTGAGTCTGAACTGGAAAACTGGGAGCTATTACTCAAGACAGGTCATGTTCCTGATTTCAAGGATTTGCAGAAACTGGAAAAAACTGCGAAAAGAATTTACAAGACGCTTGCAACCAACGGACTGGTTTAGAGGCCATAAGACTATTCAATATAGCTGAATATCGTTGGATGTTCACTCAGAATAAAATTGAAATTATCCCACTGTTCTTCAGTAAAGGTATTAACAATATTTTCACGACATTCAAGTTTCATTTCCAAAACTTTTCGATGTAAATCAAAGATTTCCTGTTGAATTTTTAGCAGCTCAGCTTTAGTACCTTCAGGTTTCAATGCCAATTTTTTAAATGCAATGTGCTTTTGCACAATCTGGGCCATGATATCTATAGTCTGTTTGTAGTAAGCATCGCGCCACTGAAAAAATAATTTTTTCTGTTCTTCTGTGAGCTCCAGTTGCTGGCGATTTTTCAGGATGATAGGTAGCAGCGTTGGCATGAAAGCTTTCTGGCTAAGCAAAGCCATTTGATTTTTTGAGACACCGGTGATGCTATCGGGTTTATCAGAATCGGGTGATTCAGAAAAAGTTTGTTGACTGTAAAAGCAAATCAGGAAAATCAGTGGGTATATAAAATATTTCATCACAATTCCATTTATTGAATTTTGTATTGTGGTGCAGTTATTGACAATTATCAATGATGATTATTGGGGTTTTTAATGAATTAATTTATTAAATTCAACCAAAAATCTTATGATATTGGCTATACTTAGTATCCCCATTTCTTGGGTAAGGACAATTCTTTATGGATAAAATTTTCTCATACTTACTGATCGTCTCTATGTTCTGTCTAACAGGCAATGTCATCGCCGCTGATGCCAATCTAGTTAGCTCGAAGGATATTAGCGAACAGGAAAGGCAAGTGATTGATTCAGTTGAAAAAGGCGGTTCTGAAGCATTACCTGAAACTGGCGCTGGTCAGTCTCCGGACAAAAATTCAGACTGCGAATAACCAGGCTTGGATTAGCAGATTCGGGGCAAAGGGTCGTCCTCGAGTTCTTCAAGCAGGCGTTCACCGCCAAGCTTTGTTTCCAGAATTACATTTTGGTGAGACTGTGACCGGCTTTCTACCTGGCCGATGATTTCTGCATGCTTACCATCTGGCAATGAACGCCAGGTATGCAGTATTTCCTCGGCGGCTTCCGGTGCCGCTACTGCCACCACCCGGCCTTCACAAGCCAGGTAGTATGGATCATAGCCCAGCATTTCGCAGACAGATCGAACAGGGTCTTTGACCGGAATTTCATTCTCATACAATCGCACCGAGTACTTGCTTGCGGTGGCTATTTCGTGGGCGACCGTGGCCAGTCCACCCCGGGTGGGGTCACGCATGAAACGTAGCCCAGTGTACTTTAAAATGCTTTGTGTCAGGGGTAACACGCAGGCGCTGTCTGAATTTAACGTGCCGCTTAAGCCAAATTCCTCTCTCGCCAGCATTACGCAGGTGCCATGGTCACCAACACTGCCGCTGACAATCAACTTGTCGCCGGGCTTAATCTGGTCAATGCCGATTTTGTGTGAACTTTGCTTGATACCAATGCCAGTTGTTGTGAAATAAATACCACCGCCATGGTTATGCGGCACTACCTTGGTATCGCCGGTGACAACCTGCACACCAGCCTGCTGAGCTGCCTGTGCCAGGCTTTTAACCAGTCTCTCGAGTACTTCAAACTCCAAGCCTTCTTCAATGATCGCGCCCAGACTCAGGTATTTAGGTGTTGCACCACTGACTGCCAGGTCATTCACCGTGCCGTGTACTGCCAGGGAGCCGATGTCGCCACCGGGAAACTCCAGGGGTTGAACGGTAAAGCCATCAACGGAATAGAGAATTTCGCCATCCAGGTCGGACAGCAGCGTGGCATCGCCAAGAATATCGAGTTTGCCAAGGTCAAGGTGGTGGGCAAAGACATCCTCAATCAGTTGTCGCATGAAGCGGCCACCATTGCCGTGAGCCAAGGTAATGTACTTGTCTTGAGAATTTCTATCTGAGGTTTTCATAAGTTATTTAGTTAAAACTAAGCCAGTTAATTTATCAAACTGCCGGTCTTTACGCACACAAATTATGAATTGATCCAATCAGCCGGGTTTTCACCCAGAAAGTTATCAAGATATTTTCTAAATATTTTCTTGATATTACCGATAATAACTTATGCTTAATGGAGTAATCTCTAATGAGCGTAATTGAAAATTATAAATATTAATCAGGCAATTTGATGAATACCGACTTAGATACTCTAATTTTCGTGGATGATGATCAGGATGAAGATGCAATATCCAACCCTGGGGATGAACCGAGTCATGGTTGGAAAGTTCTGATCGTTGATGATGAACCAAGTGTTCACGATGTGACACTGCTGGCGCTCAAGCGCTTTGAATTCCAGGGGCACGGGCTGTTTTTTCTGCATGCCCACTCAGCAGCAGAAGCCCGACAACTTTTGCAGGAACACGATAATATTACAGTGGCTTTAATCGATGTTGTCATGGAGTCTGATGATGCCGGGCTGAATTTGATTGAATACATACGTGATGAATTAAAAAACCAGATGACCAGGCTGGTACTTCGAACCGGCCAGCCGGGCATTGCTCCTGAATCCAGTGTGATTCAGAACTATGATATCAACGACTACAAAGAAAAGTCAGAACTAACAAAACAGAAACTGACTTCAACAATGTATACGGCGCTACGTTCCTACCGCGACCTGTTGGCACTTGAGCAAAACAGGAAAGGATTGGAGCAGGTTGTTTCATCAACCTCTACAATTTACAGCATCCATGATATTAAGAATTTTGTTGATGGTCTGCTCAAACAGGTTATGTCGGTAGTTGGTACAGTTGGGGATACAGTGTGTGCACAATCTTCAGGTTTTCTGATAGGTTGTTGTGATAAAGAAAATTCAGATGCTGATATCGTGATATCTGGAACCGGGATCTATGAGGGATGTGAAAACAAGCGATTAAAT
>JARRJW010000146.1:0-5069 GCA_037388785.1 Gammaproteobacteria bacterium | reverse complement strand
TCGCTCAACTACTTCGCGCTGTTTGTCGTTAAGCTTATTTAGCCATTTATCGATATGTGCATTGACTCCGTCGTTTTGCAGGGTTTCTGTCGGGTCTTTTACGGCCTCGTCAGGCAGGCTGTCGAGTAACGGCTTTTCCGCATCTTTGCCATATGGCACATCGACTGAGGTAACCCGTTCATTCAGTCCAAACATGCGTTTGACTTCACTTACCGGTTTATCGAGTAATTCAGCAATATCTTCAGCTGAAGGCTCATGATCCATTGACTGGCTCAACTGGCGGGCGGCCCTGAGGTAAACGTTGATTTCCTTGACGACATGAATGGGGAGACGAATGGTCCTCGTCTGGTTCATGATTGCCCTTTCTATTGTCTGTCGAATCCACCAGGTTGCATATGTAGAAAACCGGAAGCCGCGCTCAGGGTCAAATTTTTCAACTGCCCTGATTAAGCCAAGATTACCTTCTTCAATCAAATCCAGTAGCGCTAGTCCACGATTCATATATCGGCGGGCAATTTTAACGACGAGACGCAGATTACTTTCTATCATGCGTTTCCGGCCTGCTTCATCGCCCTTCTGCGCCAGACGCGCATAATGCACTTCTTCTTCGGCCGTTAGCAGTTTGGAAGCACCGATTTCACTCAGGTAGATTCGAGTTGGGTCAAGGATACCATCAGAGCCTGACTGCAACTCATCAGTGACTTTCGCCGCTACAGGCGATGCTGTCTCGGTATCTTCAACAACTGTATCATCGTCACTGTCGTCAACTAAAGACTCATCCTGCTCTTCAATCAGCAGTAGATCATCTTCATCATCTTTTTCTTGAGCCATAAGCCCTGCTTCTCCATCTTACTTCCTTTATGGCAAAACCCTTATCGGGTTTACTGGGTTTCCATTTTTTCGGATTTCAAAATGCAATGAAGGAACAGACTGGTTAAATGTTCCCATAGTAGCAATTTGTTTCCCTTTGGTAATCCAGTCACCTTCAGACACCAGAAGTTTTCTGTTATATCCGTAGGCGCTTAAATAATTATCGTTATGTTTTATAATAATAAGCTGACCGTATCCTATGAGTCCACTACCGCTGTATACGACTTTTCCGGATTCAGCTGCAATAATAGGCTGGCCTGCTTTTCCTGATACTACAATACCTTTGCGGCTATCGTCACCTGCTTTAAAGCTTTTTATGATTTTACCCTTGGTAGGCCAACGCCATTTTAGCGAAGTTTTATATTTTTCTGTCGAAGGCATACTCGACTTAACTGGCTTACTTGAAGATATTTTTGGCTTTGACGATGATTTTTTCTTTGCTTTAACAACGTTCGTGGGTTTTGCGGTTTTTGCAGCAGAATGGGTCTTTTTAGCTGGGGGTATAAGTCTTAAAACCTGATCTTTATAAATGGTATAAGGTGAGCGTAATCCATTCCATTTGGCCAGGGTTTTATAGTCTTTGCCCGAACGCCACGAAATGGAATACAGGGTATCTCCAGATTCAACCTTGTAAAAACTGCTATTAATTAATCCTTTAGTTACAGTGGGTTTAGATGGTGTAGCTGTTGAGTATGATGAGACAGGAGCCTTCCATGAACTGGTGCAGGCACTTAGCAAAAACAATGAAACAACAATGACTGAAATTATATTGCTGGAAACCATGGTTACTTCAGTAATTGATAATGGATTTCAGCCATCTCCTGATCAGGCTTTTAGGTAAAAAATTATTGCAACGACAGCTAATACAGTAAGCCAGCCCAACATATCGACATACTGATGTAATTTTTTCTCCATTTTTTCACCTCCCCATGACATCAAACCGGCAACCAGGAAAAACCTGGCGCCACGACCTATCATTGATGCAATTACAAAGGGTAACAATGCCATCGAAATAACACCGGCTGTAATGGTGAAAACCTTGTAGGGTATCGGAGAGAAGCCGGCAATAAAAATTGCCCAGAAACCCCACTCATCGAACCATAATTTGGCCTGAAGATATTTTTCATGATAATGAAATTCATGCAACAGGGGTTCGATGAGTTCAAAGGCAAACAAACCTATCAGGTAGCCCAGCAATCCCCCTAATACCGATGTTATTGTTGTAATAAAGGCAAATCGCCAGGCATTTTTCGGTTGAGCCATGCTCATTGGCGCTAACATAACGTCGGGTGGAATTGGGAAAAAAGATGACTCTGCAAAACTCAATGCACCCAGGTAACGCTCTGCATGTTTGTGACGTGACCATTGCATTACCCGCGAATACAAGCCAGAGAATATTTTCATTCAGGTAACGCCTCCCAGCAATGGTACAAAACTGACTCTTTCAATAAATTCCTTTTCATAGCCTTCATCGGTTTTGATGATTTTGATAAGCACCTGTTCATCCCTGGTTCCTACCGGCATGACCATAATCCCTCCGGGTTTCAACTGATTAACCAGACTCAGTGGAATACCTTCAGGGGCTGCGGTTACAATAATGCCATCATAAGGTGCATATTCAGGCATGCCCATGCCACCGTCGGTATATTTAAGCTTAATGTTTCTGATTTGCAGTTCGCGCAAAAGTTTCTTGGCCTGTTGATGCAATCCCTCAATACGCTCAACCGAAAAAACACGCGTGACCAATCGTGAAAGAATCGCTGTCTGATAGCCAGAACCGGTTCCAACTTCCAATACATATTTCACTGCTGGTTCATGTTCAATAAGCAGTTCTGTCATTCTGGCAACAATGTAAGGCTGGGAAATGGTTTGCCCGTATCCGATTGGTAAGGCTGTATCCTCATAAGCCCGACTCGCAAGGGCTTCGTCGACAAACAGGTGGCGCGGAATCTCCCTGATGACATTCAACACCTCAAGATTGCTAATACCTTCCGATTTAAGTCGGTCAATCAGGCGTTCCTTGGTACGCCTTGACGTCATTCCTATACCCTGATGGTTTAACATTCAGAATTCACCTTCGGCCCAGGCAGTCACCGCGGCTATTGCATTCTGGTCTGTCAGATCCACTTTGATGGGCGTAATAGCTACAGCATTCTGCTTGATGGCATGAAAATCCGTTCCCGGACCGGCATCCTGTTCAGCGCCGGCCGGCCCCACCCAGAAAATGGCTTTACCCCGTGGGTCAGTTGATTGAACTACCGGCTCTGCTTTGTGGCGGTGACCCAAACGCACCACCTGGTAACCGGTAATATCTTCGTATGGCACATCAGGCACATTGACATTGAGAATACTGGATTCACTTAAAGGAAACTCTGAGAGACGTTTAACCAAATCAACAGCTACCCTCGCACCTGTATCGAAATGTTTTGGATTGTGAGAGTTCATGGAAACTGCAAGTGCCGGGAAACCCAGGAAGCGCCCTTCTGTGGCAGCTGCCACAGTGCCGGAATAAAGTACGTCATCACCGAGGTTGGCTCCAGCATTGATACCCGATACCACCATATCCGGCTCTTCCTGAAGTAAGCCTGTAATAGCCAAATGTACGCAGTCAGTTGGTGTCCCATCAACACTAATAAAGCCATTTTCATGCGTTCTTGGACGAAGAGGATATTCCAGTGTCAGGCTGTTACTGGCGCCACTGCGGTTAATTTCAGGAGCAACAACGGAGACATCGGCAATACAGCTTAGTGCGTTGTAAAGTGTGATGATTCCCGGCGCCTGATAGCCATCATCGTTGCTGACTAGGATGTGCATGATTAAATAATGAAAATAGAGTTTATTGCTGTATATTTCGATCTGTTTTCCGACAGAAACAGGCTTAACCCTCAAGGGGCTTGACCTCAGCGCCTTCACTGTCGACACTTCTCGTTAAATGAGAACAGATAACAAAAAATTTATTTGATCGAATATACGGCAAAACGCCTCACAGAAACAGGCTCAATTAACACCAGTCATTATTGCAAATGTCCGATAACCCGAAAAATAACGATTTAGAGGAATTTCGTAAGGCCATGCAGGACGTTGAACCCATTCAGCACGACAAGGTTCTACACAAAACCCGCAAACCAAAACCGGAAAAACTTAACCTCGTTATCGAAGATGATGATACTGAAGATTTTACTGATCTTAATATTGAAACAGGCGATGAGCTTCTTTTTCAGAAACCGGGTATTCAAAATCGGGTTTTTTCCGATTTACGCCGTGGCTATATTGAACCCGAAGCCGTACTCGACCTGCATGGAATGCGTGTAATTGAAGCCAGTGAATCGATGAAGCGGTTTTTGCAGCAATCGTTCAGCAAAAGGCGTCGCTGTGTGCTCGTGATTCAAGGCAAGGGACAGGGCTCGGAAAATCAACAGCCCATACTTAAGCAGAAAACCAACCAGTGGCTCAGACAATCTGAGGGTGTTATGGCTTTCTGCTCTGCCCCCTCCTGGAATGGTGGTACAGGTGCAACCTACGTTCTTTTATCGCGTAAACGCAAGGATGAAAATTACTAGTTATAGACTCGTGACTCACCGTCAGGTCGGGTTTTAAAAAGTTTTAATGCCCAGAAATACTGTACTGGACAGGACTGTATGGTCTTTTCAATCATCTGGTTCATTATACGGCTATCCCGGTCAGTATCATGTGTTGGGTAATTCTGTTCTGAAGGAAACAATGTAACCCTGTATTTATGCTTTTTCTCGTCATAACAGCTAAATGCGGGTAGCACGACTGCCTTACAGGATTTGGCAAGCCGACCAAGCACAGGCACTGTAGCTTTCTCAATACCCATAAAGGTTGCAAAAACTGACACCTCGCGTCCCAGGTCCTCATCAGCCAGATAAATAATAACCTTCCCTTTCCTGGCCGACTTGATAATGGGACGTAGACCATCTTCCCGCTTGAATGACTTGTCTCCAAACCTTTCCCTGGAACGCTGAATAAGCCAGTCCAGTACCGGGTTATCAAAAGGTTTGTAGGGGCCGCTCGCCTGAAACTGGCTGCTGATAGCCAAAACAGCAAATTCAAGACCGGTGCAGTGAGACAACAGAACAATGACGTTTTTACCGGAATCCTGTATTTTTTTGACGCGTTCAAAACCATCCAGGTCGATGAAATTGCTTAATCGCTTGTCTGAAGCCCACCATAGAACC
>JARRJW010000145.1:0-5078 GCA_037388785.1 Gammaproteobacteria bacterium | reverse complement strand
TTTTTCTGGGCCTGGCAGCCTGTGATAATTCTGTCGAGGAGACAGCTTCAGTCGGTAAAACGTTGATGCCGCCGGTGCCGCTGACTGGCATGGTACTGGTTGATGACCAGAATAATCCCTTACCGGTCGATCTGTTAAAAAAACAATACACCTATGTGCTGTTGGCTGATTCAGCCTGTGATGACTTTTGTCAGCAATATATTGCACTGACGGGTAAAACAATTAGCCAAACCACTGTATCAAAGCCGGTTAAGCAGTTACTGCTATTGGGTTACGAACCGGAAAAAGACTGGTTGGAAAAAATCAAACAGGAAAACCCGGCCATTACTATCGCTGTGTTAACCAGGCCAATCTGGGCAATATTTACACTGCCATTTTCCCGGGTTGCCAGCGATATGCTGGGTGCTCCATTGTTTCTGGTTGATCCGCGTGGCTTTATTGTGATGGCTTATGATGATCTCAACGAGGCTGGGCCATTGACCAAAGACCTGAAGTCGCTGGACAGCAAACGCTAGCTTTCCATGACTGAAAAGCATTCGCATTCCTGTTATCACTGCGGCTTGCCGGTTCCGGATGGTGCGCAATATCAGGTCACCATTCATGGTCAGGCGCGTGATATGTGTTGCCATGGCTGTCAGGCAGTTGCCCAGGCAATTGTTGATGGTGGCCTGGAAAGTTTCTATGACCACCGGGAAGGACCATCGCGGCGGCCAGAAGATCTGATTCCTGAACAGCTTGAAAAATTTGATCTCTATGACCAAGAGAAGTTGCAACAGAATTTTGTTGAAGTAGATGAGGAAAATATCCGCTCAGCCTCGCTTATACTCGAGGGTATTACCTGTGCAGCCTGTGTCTGGTTAAATGAACGCCACGTTAAAGCGCTGCAAGGCGTGATCGAATTTCAGGTGAATTACAGTACCCACCGGGCCCGGGTCAGGTGGGACGACAGTCAGTTGCATCTGAGTGATATCCTGAAAGCAATCAGCTCGATTGGTTATATTGCCCATCCTTTTGATACTTCCAGGCAAGAAGAAATCTACAAGAAAGAGCGCAAGATGGCCTTGCGTAGGCTATCAGTAGCCGGCCTGGGTGCGATGCAGGTGATGATGTTGGCCGTTGCGCTATATGCCATGGAATATGATGTTGATGTGGATGAAGGTATGCGTAACTTCTTCCGCTGGATCAGCTTGTTCCTGGCAACGCCCGTTGTTTTCTATTCGGCGAAAACCTTTTTTGTCACAGCCTGGAAAGACATCAGGCGCCGCCAGTTGGGTATGGATGTGCCTGTGGCTGTGGCTATTGGCGGTGCTTATTCCGCCAGTGTCTGGACAACCGTGTTTGGTGGCCCGGATGTTTATTTCGATTCGGTCTGCATGTTTGCTTTTTTCCTGTTGAGCAGTCGCTTCTTGGAAATGGGGGCGCGTCATCGTGCCGGCCAGGCTGCCGAGGAACTGATTCGGCTGTTGCCGGCCGTGGCTACCCGTATTATTGATGGTACAGAGGATATTGTCCCCGTAGATGAATTGCAGCCCGGTGATGTTTTACTTGTCAAGCCGGGTGAAACTGTTCCCATTGATGGGCATGTTATAGAAGGAATCAGCTCGGTAGATGAATCATTGCTGACCGGAGAGAGTCTGCCCTGTGTAAAACAGGTCAACGATGACCTGACCGGTGGCAGCGTCAATGTCGAAAGTCCCCTGACCATGCAGGTCGACAAGGTTGGCGAGGATACTGTTGTTTCCGGCATTGTCAGGTTGCTTGACCGGGCACAGACAGAAAAACCGGCAATAGCGCGTATTGCTGACAAGGTGGCAGCCTGGTTTGTCTTCGTTATATTGGTGATTGCCACTGCAGTCGCCTATTGGTGGTGGCAGCATGACCCGCAGCATGCTTTTGCAATTACCCTGTCGGTATTGGTGGTGACCTGCCCCTGTGCTCTTTCCCTGGCAACCCCGGTTGCGATTACAGCGGCTACCGGTGCACTAACCCGTACAGGCTTGCTTACAACCCGTGGCCATGTTCTGGAAACCATGGCAAGGGCCAGTCACATTGTTTTTGATAAAACGGGTACCCTGACTGAGGGTAATCTCAAGCTGAACGCGGTAAACCTGCTTGGCGACATGGACCGTGAAGCAGTTTTGCAGTTGGCTGCGCTACTGGAAAGTCGTTCTGAACATCCGGTCGCAAAGGTGCTAACCCACGCGGTCAAACAAATGCCATCGGATTTGATTGATTCCTACATTGCCACCCCGGGGCGGGGTATTGAAGCGGTTATCAAAGGTGAAATCTATCGTATCGGCAACCTGGACTTTGTCGCTGAACTCGCCGGTAAACCGCGGTTAGCTGACTCGGGTAATAATGCGACAGTGGTTGGCATGTGTCAGGGTAAGCAGTGGCTGGCGACGTTCGAACTCAATGACCGTATCAGGGAACAGGCCGGACAGGTTATCCAGCAACTTAAGTCGGCTGGTTTGACCGTCTCTTTGCTGAGTGGTGATGCCAGGCAGGCTGTCGAATATACTGCCAAGGAACTGGGGATTGAGCACTTTGCCTTCTCACAGAGTCCGGAAGATAAGCTTAATGAAATCCGAAGATTGCAAGCTAACGGCGAAATTGTTGCTATGGTAGGCGATGGCGTTAACGATGCCCCGGTTTTATCCGGGGCGAATGTTTCTTTGGCGATGGGGTCCGGTACCCAACTGGCTCATGCCAGTGCCGACATGGTGCTGTTGTCAGAGCAGTTGACGCACCTGTTAACCGGTTTGCTGATGGCGCGCAAAACCGTGAGGATCATCAAGCAGAACCTTGGTTGGGCGTTAATCTATAATTTACTCGCGCTGCCATTGGCTGCAAGTGGTATGATTGCGCCCTGGATGGCTGCCCTGGGAATGTCAACCAGCTCACTCGTGGTTGTCGTTAACGCGCTGCGTTTAAAAAACACTGACCGTCTTTGATTTGGAAAGAACTATGTCAACGCTTTATCTTTTGATCCCACTGGCTGCCATTCTGGTTATTGTTGCCGCTGGCCTGTTTATCTGGTCGATAAAGTCCGGACAGTTTGAGGATATGGAAGGTCCGGGATTTCGTATCTTGATGGACGATGATGAAGACATGATACCTGAAGATGCCAAGGTCAAGAAAAAGCCTGCTGTAAGCGGCCAGCAAGCTGACAATAAAAAGGATTCCTGAATCATTGTGCACACTTTCCTGGTCGCTACTAACCGGGCAATAAAAAAGGGCCTCACGGCCCTTTTTTGATTTTGGTGAAAGTTGATTCTGAGTTGAAAATCAGGCAGCCATCGATGTTTTCAATTTATTCATCGCATTCTTTTCAATCTGGCGAATGCGTTCAGCTGAAACATCATATTTAGCTGCAAGCTCATGCAGGGTTGCCTTGTTTTCATTCAGCCAGCGGGTCTGAATGATATCCATACTGCGTTCATCCAGCGTTTTCATCGCAGACTGCAGGCGGTTGAGGTTGTCGGCATCAAAATCAGCTTTTTCTAGCGTGCTTTCAGGCTCCATACGCATATCTGCCAGATAGGTTGCCGGCGCTGTGGCGACTGAATCATCATCATTGTCATCTGAGAGATCGAATGCCACGTCAGAATTGTTAAGACGTGCTTCCATCTCCACGACAGTCTGAGGTTTAACTCCCAGGTCTTCAGCAACAGAGTTGATTTCATCCTGTGAAAACCAGCCAAGACGTTTTTTACTGCTACGCAGGTTGAAGAACAGCTTACGTTGGGCCTTGGTGGTAGCGATTTTAACTATGCGCCAGTTGCGCAGGATAAATTCATGCATTTCGGCTTTAATCCAATGAACTGCAAAGGAAACCAGGCGAACACCAACCGATGGGTCAAAGCGACGCACGGCTTTCATCAGTCCGACGGTACCTTCCTGGATTAAATCCTGCTGGGGCAGTCCGTAGCCCTGGTAGCCGCGGGCGATTTTGATCACAAAGCGAATGTGGGAAAGAATCAGGCGCTGGGCAGCTGCCAGGTCCTGTTTTTCCTTGAAGCGCATAGCAAGATCATGCTCTTCCTCAGCGGAAAGCATTGGCACCTGGTAGGCAGCCGAAATATACGACTCAATGCTGCCGGTAGGTAACGTTGCTGCGATTGCAAGGTCTTTGCTCATATTAACTCCTGAAAATTTCTTTTCTATTGGTAGATTAGCACTCTCATAAAAAGACTGCCAGTAATTCTAGCACTCATTCAGTAAGAGTGCTAAAACCTAGGAAGGTTCACTAAATAACTGAAAAAAATAGTTATTCTGGTTCGATTGCAGTCAAATGACGGCTTACGGCCAGCCAGGCACCTGCCAGGCCCAGGAATGCTGTTCCTAAAAAGAGGGTGGTTGTTGTTGAAAAGTCCAACACATCCAGGCTGAATTCGCTTTGGTAAAGTCCTGTCAGTTTCTCTATCGGCCCGGCAAGCAACCACAGTGAAATGGTGACCAGAAACCAGGCAATCAAACCGCCCAGAAGGCCATACCAGAAGCCGCTGTAAAGAAACGGTCGACGGATAAAGGCGTTGGTGGCCCCGATCAGCTTGGTGATTTCTATTTCTGCCTGACGGTTCTGGATTTCCAGCCGAATGGTATTGCCGATTATCAGCAGTACCGCCAGGCTAAGCAGGCTGGCCAGCACAATTACAGCCCGGATGGCAATATCAGTTATTGCATGGAAACGTCGTATCCACTCCATATCAAGCTGGGCAAAATCCACCAGGTTTTCTTGATTAAGCTTCAATAGTAGAAGTTCAGCTTTCTCAGGCGAACTGCTTTGTTCTGTGGGGGTGATGACCAGCACTGCCGGCAGCGGATTTTCCTGAATGACCTGCAGGGCTTTGCCAAAGCCACTGAACTGTTGAAATTCGATCAATGCATCATCCCGGGTAATCAGGTCCACCGATTCAATTTCGGGCATTTTTTTCAGCCGATCGCTTAACAGTTCAATTTGTGAATCGCTGGCCTCGGTTTTAATAAACATGGAAATACTGGCAGCACCGTTCCAATTGCCGCTGATCTGCTTGACGTTGTCCAACAGCACCCACATGCCTGCCGGTAAAGAAACG
>JARRJW010000144.1:0-8574 GCA_037388785.1 Gammaproteobacteria bacterium | reverse complement strand
CTTAGCCATGGCAGTGTGCCTTTCTTGCGCGCTTGCGATTGCCTTTCGACAAGTCGATGCGCATACTGGATTGGCGCCGGCATCAAAACGTCTGTTTCATTGGTGGCAAAGCCAAACATCAGACCCTGGTCACCAGCACCCTGGTCCTCAGGCTTTTCGCGGTCCACACCCTGGTTGATATCAGGGGACTGAACGCCAAGCGCAATCATCGCCGCACAGGTATTGCCATCAAATCCTTTATCAGAATGATCGTAGCCAATGTCGTTGATAGTTTGGCGCATGATCGCTTCGTAGTCAGGCTTGGCCGTTGTGGTGATTTCACCAGCAATCAGACACAGGCCCGTTTTAAAAACTGTTTCGCAAGCCACTCGCGCATGTTTGTCTTCAGCTAGAATGGCATCAAGAATTGCGTCTGAAACCTGATCAGACATTTTGTCAGGGTGGCCCTCTGAGACAGACTCAGAAGTGAAAATAAAATCACTGGACATGTAAGTAATTACCTTGAGAAATGAATTGGGAAATGGAATTTAAATTTTGGCTAAGTAAAAACATGGTCTCTCTTGAAACACCTGTCTGTAAATTTGACTTACCAGCACCTGATTTTGCTTTACCGGGAATCGATGGCAAAACCTGGACTTTGAGTGACTGCAATGGCAGCAAAGGTCTTCTGGTAATGTTTATCTGCAATCACTGTCCTTATGTCAAAGCTATTCGAGATCGCCTGGTTAGAGATACAAAAGAACTCGAGACTCTGGGTATTAATTCAGTGGCAATTATGTCGAATGATCCATCCCTTTACGAAGAGGATTCATTTGAAAATATGAAAAAAGTAGCGGCTGAATTTGATTTCAATTTTCCCTACCTGATTGATGAAACCCAGCAGATCGCGAAGAATTATGGCGCAGTCTGCACGCCTGATTTCTTTGGTTACAACGGGAATCTGCAACTTCAGTATCGTGGCAGGCTCGATGAGAGTCGAAAAGAGGCTGCCGACCCGAATGTGCGTCGCGACCTTTTTGAGGCCATGAAACTTGTCAGTGAAACAGGTAAAGGCCCGAAAGATCAAATACCTAGCATAGGTTGTTCAATTAAATGGAAAGATGATTAATCGCAATGCATTGGGATTTTTTATCCGCACATACATTTGATTAGGGATATCAAGGTTGCCCATTGGGTTTTCTTGGGCGAGAATAGCCGACCTTTTTTATCCCGGCAAAAAATTCCGGTTGATAATTTTCCGGCTTGTTTCGGAAAGTAACAAAAATCTGGCCTGATAATGAGCCAGAGCGGGAAGTATTTTTCCTGAGAAACAGATTTCGACTTTATCATAATCACAGGAGGGGCTTATGTCCTCACGCAGAGAACTCGCAAATGCCATACGTGCATTGGCAATGGATGCCGTTCAAAAAGCAAATTCCGGTCACCCAGGCGCGCCAATGGGTATGGCTGACATTGCAGAAGTTTTGTACAACGACTACATGCAACATAATCCTGCCAACCCAGCCTGGGTTGATCGCGACCGATTCATTATGTCTAACGGCCACGGTTCTATGCTTCCTTACTCTCTTCTGCATCTGACAGGTTACGACCTGCCAATCGAAGAGCTGAAAAATTTCCGCCAACTACATTCCAAAACTCCTGGACATCCTGAGTACGGCTATGCGCCAGGCATTGAAACCACTACTGGTCCTCTGGGTCAGGGTATTTCAAATGGTGTCGGCATGGCGATTGCTGAAAAAGCACTGGCTGCTCATTTTAATCGTGATGGCCATGAAATTGTTGACCACAACACCTATGTTTTCCTCGGAGACGGCTGTCTGATGGAAGGTATTTCCCATGAAGCCTGCTCACTGGCTGGTACCTTGGGTCTGGGTAAACTGGTTGCTTTCTATGACGACAACAACATCTCTATTGATGGTGAAGTTGAAGGCTGGTTCACTGATGACACGCCCAAACGTTTTGAGGCTTACGGCTGGCATGTTGTGCCTAATGTTGATGGTCATGATGCCGATGCCATCAAAAAAGCTGTTGAAGAAGCTCGTGCTGTTACTGACAAGCCATCCATTATTTGCTGCAAACCCACCATCGGTTTTGGTTCACCCAACAAAGCAGGTAAAGAAGAATGTCATGGTGCGCCTTTAGGTGACGATGAAATCAAGTTGACTCGTGAAGCCCTGGGCTGGACATACGATCCGTTCGTGATTCCGGATGAAGTCTACGCTGGTTGGGATGCTAAAGAAAAAGGCCAAGCGGCTGAAGATGCATGGAATGAAAAGTTTGCTGCATATGAAGCTGAACATCCTTTGTTAGCGCAGGAATTTGTTGCTCGCATGAATGGCGACCTGGGTAAAGACTGGGAAGCGCAGGCTGATGCTTTCATCAACTCTGTTGCAGAGAAAGGTGAAACCATAGCCTCACGTAAAGCTTCACAGAACTCTATCGAGGGTCTTTCCGGCTTCACTCATTTCATGGGTGGTTCTGCCGATTTGGCTGGCTCAAACCTGACCATCGTTTCCAATTCGGTTCCGATGCGTGCAGACACTGCGGATGCCAACTACCTGAATTACGGTGTTCGCGAATTCGGTATGGCTGCGATCATCAACGGTATATCACTGCATGGCGGTTTTGTACCTTACGGTGCTACCTTCCTGATGTTCTCTGAATATGCCCGTAATGCCTTACGTATGGCTGCTTTGATGCAGATTCAGCACATTGAAGTGTTTACCCATGATTCCATTGGTCTCGGTGAAGATGGACCTACCCATCAGCCTGTTGAGCAAACTGCAACATTGCGCATGATTCCCCGTATGTCTGTTTGGCGTCCCTGTGATGCAGTTGAAACTGCCGTTGCCTGGAAACAGGCAGTGCTCAAGAAAAATGGTCCTACCTCTTTGATTCTGTCTCGTCAGGGGCTTGCGCACCAGGAACGTACAGACGCACAGATTGCTGATATCGCCAAGGGTGGTTACATTCTTAAAGATTCAGACGGTGCACCTGATGTCATCGTCATCGCGACCGGCTCTGAAGTTGGTCTGGCGATGGAAGCTGCTGAAGCCTCAGGCAAAAACGTTCGTGTTGTCTCAATGCCTTCCACCGATGCATTTGATGCGCAGGATGCTGACTACAGAGAATCTGTTCTGCCCTCGTCTGTCATTGCGCGTGTTGCAGTCGAAGCGGGTGTAACCGGTTTCTGGGGTAAATATGTTGGCATGAATGGCAAAGTTATCGGTATCGATACTTTTGGTGAGTCAGCGCCAGCTGGAGACCTGTTCAAACATTTCGGCTTCACTGTTGAAAACGTTGTAAACGCAATCAACGAAGTCGGTTAATCGATTTATTATTTCAAGCTTCTCACTTGTTTTCGGGTGAGAGGCGGTTTTTAAAATACAATTTTCAGGAGAAAGATGTATGGCTATTAAAGTAGGTATTAACGGTTTTGGTCGTATTGGTCGTATGGCCTTCCGTGCTATCGCACAAGATTTCAATGATGACATACATGCTGAAGTACGATTCAGTACACGGTAATTTCAAAGGTGATATTTCTGTTGACGGTAACAACCTGGTTGTTAACGGCAATACCATTCGTTTAACTGCTGAGCGTGATCCTGCCAACCTGGCCTGGGGTGATATCGGTGTTGATCTGGTTCTGGAATGTACCGGTTTCTTCCTGACTGAAGAGACCTGTCAGAAACACGTTGAAGCTGGTGCGCCTAAAGTTGTCATGTCTGCTCCTTCTAAAGATGGTACACCGATGTTTGTATATGGTGTTAACCATGAAACCTATGCAGGTCAAAACATTGTTTCTGCAGCTTCCTGTACTACAAACTGTCTGGCTCCTGTTGCTAAAGTTCTTCATGATAAATGGGGAATCAAACGTGGTTTGATGACTACCGTTCACGCAGCAACTGCTACCCAGAAAACTGTTGATGGCCCTTCCATGAAAGACTGGCGTGGTGGTCGTGGTATCCTGGAAAACATCATCCCTTCATCCACCGGTGCAGCTAAAGCTGTTGGTGTGGTTTTGCCTGAACTGAATGGCAAACTGACTGGTATGGCTTTTCGTGTTCCTACTTCAGACGTTTCTGTTGTCGATTTGACAGTGGAACTGAACAATGACGCTTCATACGATGATATCTGTGCAGCCATGAAAGAAGCTTCAGAAACTGCCGGTATTGGTGACACTCTGGCTTACACCGATGAGAAAGTGGTTTCCACTGACTTCCGTGGTTGTGGTTCCTCTTCCATTTTTGATGCTGAAGCAGGTATTGCGCTGGATTCTACTTTCGTCAAGGTCGTTTCCTGGTATGACAATGAGTACGGCTACACCTGTAACATGCTGCGTTTTGCCAAGCACGTAGCTGGCTAAGTTTTTAGCGGGTCTTTTTTCCGATAACGGCGTTGTTGCTATTTGTCTGAATGCTCACGTACTACTTGTACGCTGCGCTTCATCCAAACAGCAACGCCTTGTTCTCGAAAAAAATACCTCTCTAAAAACACCTCGGATCAAAACTACATAAATTAGATTCGAGAAAATGATTCTGCGTTCCATGCAGAGGCTTCAGTCGACAGGGATGTCGACTTAGAGCGTACAAGGAAGTATTCACCGCGTCCTCTGCAGGAATCGCAGGAACATTTTCACCAATATAATAAGCAGAGACTTTTGGTAAAACGGTTTTTACCAAAATTCTTTGAAATACAAACGGAGTAATAACGATATGTCTTTCATCAAACTCACTGACCTGGATCTCGCTGGTAAGCGCATTTTGATTCGTGCTGACCTTAACGTGCCTGTTAAAGATGGCAAAGTGACTTCCGATGCACGTATTACAGCATCCATGCCAACCATGGAACACTGTGCAAAGGCGGGAGCCAAAGTCATGGTGATGTCTCACCGCGGTCGTCCTGAAGAAGGTGTCGTGGATGAAGAAAACTCCATGCAGCCAATTGCAGAAGACATGTCTGCCAAGTTGGGTAAAGACGTACGGCTGATCAAAGACTACCTGGACAATGCACCAGAAGTCGCTGATGGCGAAATCGTTCTGTTCGAAAATGTACGTTTTAACAGCGGTGAGAAAAAAGATAACGAGGAACTGGCAAAAAAATACGCCAGCCTGTGTGATATTTTTGTCATGGATGCTTTTGGTACAGCACATCGTGCCCAGGCCTCTACGCATGGTGCTGGTAAATTTGCGCCAGTTGCCTGTGCAGGGCTGTTACTGGCTGACGAACTGGATAACCTGGCTAAAGCACTGGCTGAACCAGCCCGCCCAATGGTTGCAATCGTTGGTGGTTCCAAGGTTTCTACCAAGTTGACTGTTTTGGAAGCATTGTCTGAAAAAGTTGATCAGTTGGTTGTTGGTGGTGGTATAGCCAACACTTTCCTCAAGGCTATGGGGCATAATGTTGGAAAATCACTTTGTGAAAACGACCTGGTTGATACAGCTAAGGCACTGGTTGAAAAAATGAAAGAGCGTGGCGCTAATATTCCTATTGCAGTTGACGTGGTGTGTGGCAAAGAGTTTAGCGAAACCGCTGAAGCAACTCTGAAAGATGCTTCTGATGTAGATGATGACGATATGATTTTTGACATCGGTCCGAAGTCAGCGCAGGAATTGGCAGATATTATCGAAAAAGCTGGAACTGTGGTCTGGAATGGTCCTGTTGGTGTTTTCGAGTTTGATCAATTTGGAGAAGGCACAAAGACAGTTTCCATGGCCATCGCAAATTCTGACTGTTTCTCGCTTGCCGGTGGCGGTGATACCATTGCCGCTATTCAGAAATATGATATCTACGACAAGGTGTCCTATATTTCTACCGCCGGTGGCGCATTCCTTGAGTATCTGGAAGGCAAAACTTTACCAGCTGTTGCAATGTTGGAAGAAAAAGCCAAGGCTTGACAGTTTTCCTGTCTTCAACAAATGGGAATGTCTACCTCGGCTTGAATGAATGAACTTTTGGGCAAATTTATTGCTCAGCCCGGCACGGATTTAATGGAAAGCTAATGCAAAGACGTACAAAAATTCTGGCTACAATGGGTCCGGCAACGGATGACCCAAAAGTCATTGATGAATTAATTGCTGCAGGTGTTGACGTTGTCAGGATTAATCTCTCCCATGGCAACCATGAGGAACATACGCACCGTGCCGAGACAGTGCGTAATCGTGCCAGGGCCAGTGGCAGGCAGGTGGGTGTTCTGGCTGACCTGCAGGGGCCAAAAATTCGCATAGGTCGTTTTGTCGATGGAGTTGTAGATCTTGAAATCGATGCCAGTTTACCCTTAACATGGAACTCGGAATCAATGACGGTGACGTTCACCAGGTAGGGGTGACTTATCCGACTCTGGCAGATGACGTTTCCCGTGGAGATACGCTGCTGCTTGACGATGGGGCAGTGGTGCTTTGGGTCTCAGAAGTTGATGGCCCTCTGATTCACTGTAAGGTCGTTGTCGGTGGCAAACTTTCCAATAATAAGGGTATTAACAAGCAGGGTGGTGGTCTATCCGCGCCAGCATTGACCGAGAAGGATCGCGAGGATATCAAATTTGCAGCGAGCATTGATGCTGACTATATCGCTGTTTCCTTCGTACAGTGTGCTGATGATGTAAACGAAGCGCGTCGCCTGTTACGTGAAGCTGGTGGCAACGGTCATATTGTTGCGAAGATCGAGCGGGCTGAAGCACTCAATTGTATCGATGAAATTGTTGAGGTGTCTGATGCGATCATGGTCGCGCGTGGTGATCTTGGCGTTGAAATTGGTGATGCCGAGTTGCCGGCTATACAGAAGGAACTGATCAGCAAGGCCCGTTCCATGAATACAGTCGCAATCACTGCAACACAAATGATGCAGTCGATGATCGACAACCCCATCCCGACTCGTGCTGAAGTATTTGATGTAGCCAATGCGGTGATGGACGGAACAGATGCCGTCATGCTTTCAGCTGAAACGGCCGCCGGGCATTACCCGGTTAAAGCTGTTGAAGCGATGGATCGGGTCTGTCTTGAAGCTGAAAAAACTCGTTCTGTCACGCAATCAGATCATCGGTTACATAGCGTGTTTGGCCGTGTTGATGAAGCCATTGCGATGGCAACAATGTATACGGCCAATCATTTGAAGGTTTCCGCGATAGCGGCATTGACGGAATCCGGGTCAACGCCAAAATGGATGTCACGCATTTCGTCAGGTATCCCGATTTATGCGATGACTTCTCAGGTTGAAACCCGGCGTAAGGTAACGCTTTATCGCGGTGTCTATCCTGTCAGTTTCGATGTAACAGGCATGAACAGCCAGAAAGCCAATGAGGAAGTCATTGATGAACTGCAGCGGCGTGGTGCAGTCAGAAATGGTGACCTGGTGATTATCACCAAGGGTGATCTTAACGGGGTACAGGGTGGCACAAACGTAATGAAAATTTTAAGGGTTGGCGAGCATGTCCTGCCCGATTTAACTGATACAGACTGAATAAACTTTAATTCACAGTAAGGAGAACAACATGGCACTAATTTCCATGCGTCAATTACTCGATTATGCGGCAGAAAATGATTTTGGTATGCCTGCATTTAACGTTAACAACATGGAACAGGTTCACTCCATTATGCAGGCTGCAGATGCTGTTGACTCACCTGTCATCATGCAGGGTTCAGCAGGCGCGCGTTCCTATGCGGGTGAACCATTCCTGCGTCACCTTATTTCTGCAGCGATTGAAATGTATCCACATATTCCCATCGTTATGCACCAGGACCATGGTTCTGAACCAGCAGTTTGTCTGCGTTCCATTCAATCAGGGTTCAGCTCGGTGATGATGGACGGTTCTTTAATGCCGGACATGAAAACGCCTTCATCATATGAATACAATGTTGAAGTTACCAAGCAGGTCGTTGAAATGGCTCATGCTGGTGGTGTTTCTGTTGAAGGTGAGCTGGGTTGTCTGGGATCCTTGGAAACGGGTGAAATGGGCGAGGAAGATGGCCACGGTGCTGAAGGTAAACTGGATATGGATCAGTTGCTTACAGGTGTTGAAGAAGCGGCTGACTTCGTTGAAAAAACCGGTGTTGATGCACTGGCTATTGCTATTGGTACCTCTCATGGTGCTTACAAGTTTACCAAAGAACCTACCGGTGAAATTCTGCGTATCGACCGTATTAAAGAAATCCACGAACGCATTCCCAATACTCACCTGGTAATGCACGGTTCTTCTTCAGTGCCTCAGGACTGGTTGGAAATCATCAACTCTCATGGTGGTGACATGGGTCAGACTTATGGTGTGCCCGTGGAAGAAATTGTTGAGGGCATCAAGCACGGTGTGCGTAAAGTCAACATTGATACCGACCTGCGTATGGCTTCAACCGGTTCCATCCGTAAACACCTGGTGGAAAACCCATCTAACTTCGATCCTCGTAAATTCCTGAAGGAATCGACCAAAGGTATGATGGAAATCTGTAAGGCTCGTTATGAGGCTTTCGGCTGTGCCGGTCATGCTTCCAAGATTACTGCAAAAAGCCTGGAAACCATGGTTGATTTCTACAAATAATAAGCGGTTTCTTTGACCTTTATAAACGCCACGTTTTAACGTGGCGT
>JARRJW010000143.1:0-5103 GCA_037388785.1 Gammaproteobacteria bacterium | reverse complement strand
AATGCTACGATTATTTCAATGCAGAGATTGTGCCATAACCGTTTAATGCTTCATCGATGCCTGTAACTAGGGCATTCATGGCTGATTTTAATATTTCTGGAGCATGCACATTTTCTCAAAATACGCACTATCACTGTGCGAAACAAAATGGCATTGAACAAATTTGGATCAAAATTTTAATCAAATAGATTAAAAACCGCATTTTTGCCATGGCCTGATATTTGCTGAGTTAAAAACAGACAAAAAACTTCAGGGGATTTTAAATGTCTGTTGCTATTCGCCATGAATTGTTTCACGCCGAAAAACATATTGTTAATCATGACATCATGCATTGCACAGCGGAGGGTGTGAAAGGCAATCATCTATATTCCGGTAGAGCGTTGGGTATTACAGCACCCGGCGATATTATTCAACTGAGACCAGAACTAAAGGATGACTGGGACAGCATCACAGCTCACTACGCCAGGGTTGGCCTTGAACATACATCGGATGTTATCTGGAACGTCAATATGCATCACCTCGGGCAATTTGCAGGTCATAGCCCATCAGTTTTTTATTTTGGTCCTGAGCAGTATATAAATTGGGGCGATCATGAATGGCTATCAACAACCGAGTATATTAATTCAAAAAATAATTTTATTGAGATTGCCAAAGAAACCGGTGTCGCAATTCCCAAAACACTGGCTTTTGATAGTGTGACGAATATTGATGATAACGTGCTCAGTTTTATTGAATTTCCATGCTATCTGAAAGCCGCTGTTTCTGTATCAGGTGTAGGCATTTACCGATGTGAAAATAAGCAGGAGTTGTTGTTCGCAATTTCCCGTTTTTCTCCTGGTACGCCTGTCCAGATCCAGGAAGAAGTTGTCAGCAAGACTTTTTTGAATATGCAATATAAGGTGGAAAATGGCTATGCTGTAAGACTGGCCTGTACCGAGCAAATTCTTGAAGGTTTTGTGCACCAGGGAAACCGCTACCCAGCCTGCTGTGAACCCTGGGGCGTTGTCGAACCGATGGCCCAGTGGCTGGTCGAACGAAATATTAAGGGGATTTTTGCATTTGATGTTGCGGTTGTTGAAACTGCTGAAGGAACTAAATACAAAGCCATTGAATGCAATCCAAGGTTTAACGGCGCCAGTTATCCAACACTGATAGCTAACAAGTTGGGTATCAAGCAATGGGTCAGTAAAACTTTTACAACCTCGTATCGCAAACTTGAAGATATTTTTATAGAACATATTGAATTCAAAAAACATATTGGCAGAGGCGTTATTCTGGTTAACTGGGGAACAGTTAGTGAAGGTAAACTGATGTTTATTATTGCCGGCAATGACATGGAGAAGAAATATTATGAAGAAGAACTCAAAAGGTGTTTATGACTTATAATATCCAATGTTCTTTTTAATCAGCTGATGTCAATGGATAATCAATATTCAATCATGGTGCATGGTGGTGCCGGTGCACTGGATAATGTCAAGGATCAAAAAACTGCTGTTCGCTATCTGGACAGTATCAGGAGTGTTCTCGAGCATGGCCGTGAGATTCTTACCTTAGGCGGCTCCGCTCTTCAATGTGTCGAGACATGTGCCTCTCTCCTTGAGGATGATCCTGTTTTTAATGCCGGTTGCGGTTCGGTGCTCAATGAGCATGGACGTGTTGAAATGGATGCTGCCATTATGGATGGTCGTGACTTGTCAGCCGGTGCAGTTGCCGGTATCGAAAATATTGCAAACCCGGTCCAGCTTGCCAGGCTGGTCATGACAGAAAGTGAACATGTCATGCTTATGTCAGTAGGCGCGATGCGATTTGCTGATCACTGTGGTTTGGAAAGGGTGCCCGACGAGTACTTTTATACGCCAGATAGAATCATGCAACTAAAAGAAGCGCGCCTTAAAGGCAAAATTGTTCTTGATCATGATGATGACCTGGATAACGCTGAAGACCAGAAGTACGGAACAATTGGTGCTGTTGCCTGTGATCAGCATGGTAACCTTGCAGCTGCTACTTCAACAGGGGGTATCGTCAATAAACGCCTGGGTCGGGTTGGTGATTCACCGATAGTCGGTGCTGGTGTCTATGCGGATAATGAAACCTGTGCAGTCTCAGCTACCGGGTATGGCGAAGATTTCATGCGTACTGTGATAGCCAAAACCATATCCGATTTTATTTACATGAAAGGACTGGATGCAGAGCAGGCCACTGCTGAGGGAGTTAACTATCTGAATCGTAAAGTCTCCGGGCGTGGAGGAGTTATTGTGATTGACAGGCAGGGCAAGTGTTCAAGTGGTTTTACGACCAAAAAAATGATTCATGGCTGGATTGAACATGGCGGTGAAGCAGTCTGTCGTTTTTAAACTTATAATTTAGCGCACTTTGCAAGGTCCGCAACAATGCGGGCATTCATGGCACAACCGCGTTGTTCGTCAGTAAACTTACGGCACTCATTAATCATTTCTGCCTGTGGTTTTGCCAGTTTTTTCAAGATTGACATGCTGTGTTTTACCACCTTGCCACACTGTCCAGCGGGAATTGGTTCGTAGTTTTCACTGCATCCTGACAGGCTGAAGATGGCTATAAATGGAACCGACAGGACAAGACTGGTAGATTTATATATTTTCATTTTAAATGCTTTATGACATCGCATGGCTTTTCATAATTTTAGTCGAATGAGATTTTTTTGCAGATGCCATTTAAATGACTTTTGAAAAACTGTTTTTTTGCTGTTGTTTCATATAGATGTCAAATACCATGCAGATATTCCTGATCAAAAAACGTCCCTTGGGAAGCACTTCAATTTTATCAGGCTCACAAGACACCAGTTCGTCATCAATCATTACCGACAATGCCTGTAGTTCGTCAGCAAAATAGTCAGAAAAACTGATCTGCCAGCGTTTTTCAATCGTATCGACGATCAACTCGAAATTACAGATAAGGTTGGTAATCACATCTCTGCGGATTTCATCATCACGTGTTAAGCGTAGTCCTCGAAAAACAGCAAGCCTGTTGTTATCAATGGCTTCATAATATTCCTCAAGGGTTTTCAGGTTCTGTGAATAGGTTGAGCCAACCATGCCGATTGAAGTTACACCAAGGCCGATAAGGTCACATTCAGCATGGGTTGAATAACCCTGAAAGTTTCGATAGAGCGATCCATTTCGCTGGGCCACAGCCAGTTCATCATCAGGTTTGGCAAAATGATCCATGCCGATGTAGACATAACCGGCGTCTGCCAGTTTGTCGGCAGTCATGGTTAAAATATCCAGTTTTTCCTCGGCTGATGGCAGTTCTGATTCATTAATGCGCCGTTGAGGTTTAAATATTTTTGGCAAGTGGGCATAGTTAAACACCGACAGACGATCGGGAGATGCGTTGATAATTTTATCAAGCGTCTTCTCGAAAGACTTTACTGACTGGAATGGCAGCCCGTATATCAGGTCAATACTGACAGAGCGAAACCCCTGTTCCCTGGCAGAGTCAAGAACAGTCAATGTCTGTTCCTCGGTTTGTATCCTGTTTACAGCAACCTGTACATCATGGTCAAAGTCCTGAACACCGAGGCTCATACGATTAAAGCCCAACTCACGGAGTAATTTTATCGTTTCAGCAGTAGCTTCACGCGGATCTATTTCAATGGAATATTCGCCAGAGTCATTATCGGCCAATTTAAAATAGTCTGCGGTTTTCTGCATTAGCTCGGCCATTTGTGCATGACTGATAAATGTCGGTGTGCCTCCACCCCAGTGTAATTGCTCTACTGTGCGTTCCTTATCAAACAACTCAGATTGTAGCGACATTTCCTGAAAGACGCGGTCCAGATAGGGTTGGGCCTTGGTTCGGTCCTTGGTGGCAATTTTGTTACATCCACAGTAGAAACAAACGGTATCGCAGAACGGGATGTGGAAATAAAGTGACAGTGCTTTTTCTGAATGGTTACTTTCTCTCGCTGTCTCAGTGTAGGCATGACTGTCAAAACTATCGTCAAACTGTAAGGCAGTGGGATAGGATGTGTAGCGCGGACCCGACTGGTCATACTTTTTAATCAGATCAAAATCAAAAACAAGTTGTTGGTTCATGATAACCCCGGGGTTAGGCAGCGCTGGCCTGCATGGGCCAGATATAACAGGTAATCATGCAGATTTTATCGAAATTGCTCAAGTTCGTCGCGCTGCATTACGAAAACGCCATCTCCACCGTTTTCGAACTCAATCCAGTTAAAAGGGATATCGGGATAATGATTCATAAGTAGTTCAGCGCTTGCACCGACCTCAACAATCAATATGCCATGATCTGAAAGCCAGTCACGGGCCTGTGTCAAAATGCGTTCGACAATATCCATTCCTTTAGCCCCGGCCTCAAGACCCAGGCGCGGCTCGTTTTTATACTCGGCCGGTAAAGCCTGGTATTCAGCTTCACTGACATAGGGGGGGTTGGATACGATTAAATCAAATTTCTGCTCAGGCATGTCATTAAATATATCTGAATGAACCGTTTTAACACGCTGTTGCAGGCCATGTAATTTGATGTTTTGCTCAGCAACGGCCAGTGCCTGAACAGAAATATCACTCAATATTACCATGGCATTGGGCAGGTAGGCCGCAGATGCAATGCCAATACAACCACTACCGGTACATAAATCCAGAATATTGTCTAAATTTTCTGATTCAGCCCAGGGGTAGTAACCCTGTTGAATAAGTTCAGCTATCGGTGATCTGGGAACCAGAACTGACTCGTTAATAATAAATTCCATACCGGCAAAAATTGTCTTGCCAGTCAGATAAGCCAAAGGTTTTTGAGTTGTGATGCGCTGATTGATCAACTCGCCGATTGCTTTTTTCTCATTGGCCGTTAGGCGGCAATCAAGATAATTATCCGGCAGGTTATAATCAAGTTCTAGCGCATGAATCACCAGGGCCAGTCCTTCATCTAATGCATTATCGCTGCCATGACCAAAAAACAAATCATGACGGTTAAATTCCGATGCAGCGTAGCGTACAAAATCCCGAGCAGTTACAAGTGGCGTGAGGTCTTCGGTCATTACTTTTGGAATCCATTAATATTCAAGCATAATGCTATGCAATAATTGGCCAAAAAAACAGGTCCTGT
>JARRJW010000142.1:0-8518 GCA_037388785.1 Gammaproteobacteria bacterium | reverse complement strand
CTCTTAAAAACGTGCAGCATGGCTTTGGTGGTTTGCCGCTTCTGGATGACGCCAATTTGTCAATTGGTTCAGGTGAGCGGGTATGCCTGATTGGCAGAAATGGAGAAGGAAAATCAACCCTGATGAAAATCATCGAGGGTTCAATCAAGCCTGATAGCGGTGAGGTGGCCCGGGCCCGCGAACTGGTTATTGCCAAACTTGACCAGGAAGTACCGCAGGGCTTTAACGGCAGTGTCTTTGAAGTGGTTTCTTCTGCATTGGGTGACAGGTCTAAGTTGCTCAACTGTTATCACCAGGTGGTTCAAAGTGTCTCGCTGGATGCTTCTGAAGCTAACCTGGCAAAATTGGCAGAAGCGCAGCATGACCTGGAAGCCGTCAATGGCTGGCAGTTGGAACAGGAAGTTGAAACGGTTATTTCCAGGCTGGGTTTGCCGGCTGATGTTGAAGTTTCATCGCTTTCCGGTGGACTGAAAAGGCGCGTGTTGCTGGCAAAGGCACTAGTCACAAATCCGGCGCTATTGCTGCTTGATGAACCGACAAACCACCTTGATCTGGAAGCCATTCGCTGGATGGAAGAGTTTCTGCTGGAGTTTAAAGGTTCAATTTTATTCATTACGCATGACCGTGAATTTCTACGCCGACTCGCAACCCGTATCGTGGAGCTGGATCGTGGCAAAATAACCGACTGGCCAGGGGACTATGACAATTACCTGAGAAGACGTGACGAACGTCTGAACGCAGAAGCCAAGCTCAACGAACGTTTTGATAAAAAGCTGGCTCAGGAAGAAGTCTGGATTCGCCAGGGCATAAAAGCGCGCAGAACCCGAAATGAGGGGCGTGTCAGGGCATTGATGGCGATGCGGGATACCTATCGTCAGCGCCGACAGCAGCAGGGTAAGGTCAATTTGCAGCTGCATAAATCTGATCATTCGGCCAAGCTTGTCTGTCAGTTGGATAACATCAGCTATCAGTGGGATGACAAACCTATTATCAAAGACTTTTCCCTGACGGTATTGCGCGGTGATCGAATTGGCGTAATCGGGCCGAATGGATCGGGTAAATCAACCTTGTTGAACCTGCTATTGGGCAAACTTCAGCCGAACCAGGGTAAAGTGACGCTGGGTGAAAGGCTGGATGTCGTTTTCTACGATCAGTTACGTGATCAGATTAACCCGGATAAAACAGTGATTGATAATGTTGCCGAGGGCTCTGACAGGATCACTATCAATGGCAAGGACAAACATATCATATCCTACTTACAGGATTTTCTCTTCACTCCCGACCGGGTTCGTCAACCAGCCAAAGCGCTTTCCGGGGGTGAAAGAAACCGCCTGATGCTGGCCAAGCTTTTTTTAAAACCGGCCAACCTCTTGGTGATGGATGAGCCAACCAATGACCTGGATGTCGAGACACTGGAATTGCTTGAAGAGCTATTGGCTGATTACCAGGGCACACTGATTCTTGTCAGTCATGACCGGGTTTTCCTGGATAATGTTGTCACTGCCACCCTGGTACTGGAAGGTGAAGGGCACGTTGGCCACTATGTTGGCGGTTACTCGGACTGGGAGGCCCTGAAACAGAAACGTCAGCAACAGGTTGAAGATTATCGCCCGGATACGAAAACTACTGAGTCAATTAAGAGTAGTAATAAGCAGGTCAAAAACAAGCTGACTTACAAGCAGAAAATTGAACTTGAAGCCTTGCCGGTTAACATTGAAAAACTTGAAAAACGCTTGCATGAAGTGCAGAGTGAATTGTCTAATCCGGACATCTACAAAGACAAACCGAAAATCGTCAATGACCTGCAAAAAGAAATGACAGACCTGGAAGCCAACCTCGAGGAAAATTTTCAGCGCTGGGAAGAGCTGGAAGCTTTATTATGAAAAAATTTCGATGGTTGCTGTTTTCTGTCCTGATGTTTCTGGCGCTGCCGGCATGGTCAGGTGCGATATGCGTTGTCGCCTTATGGAAAGGCTCGGTTCTGGATTACGTTCTGCTCAATGGCAGCGAGCATCCGTTCAAGTTGCAGGAGCAGGCGGAAAACATGCTGGCTGAAAAAGGCTACGATGATTATGATCGTGGCCTGGATATTCGTCACGCCCGGGGACAGACTTTCCTGAACAATGGCTATGCAGTGGTTATTGAAAGCCGCTATATTCCCCGGTTCAGAAAAGTTGAAAAAGAAAGACGCAGTATTGGCTGCGGCTTCAGCGGCAAAACTTATGATGATGCCCTGTGGGATGCCATCAGAGATATGCAGGCTCATGACTGGAGCTGGGTGCCTGACCGTGATGGATACGAAGTCCTGGAAAAAATTCGTTTTTGATTTGGAGCTTTTACCTTGTCTAACCGAACAATCTGTCTGGATGACAAACTTTACGATTACCTGCTGAAAAATTCGGTTAAAGAAACAGCCGAATTGGCGCAACTGCGTGAAATGACGATGCAACATGAAATGGCACGTATGCAGATTGCCCCTGAACAGGGACCGTTCATGGCGCTTATGGTTGAGTTGATCGGAGCCAGCTTCATTATCGAAGTGGGGACCTTTACCGGTTACAGTGCATTAAGCATGGCCCTGGCACTGCCCGATAAAGGCAAGATCATCTGTTCTGATATCAGCCAGGAATGGACTGCGATTGGCGAACCCTACTGGGAAAAGGCCGGGGTCAGGGACAAGATTGATTTAAGGATAGGGCCGGCAATGCGAACGCTTAAAGACCTGATCAAAAACGGTGCCGCCGGTCATTTTGACATGGCATTTGTCGATGCCGATAAAACCAACTACGCCAACTACTTTGAGCTGTGTCTGGCTCTGCTGCGTCCGGGCGGACTGTTGATGTTCGATAATACTTTATGGGATGGTGATGTAGCCGATGACAGTATTCAGGACGAAGACACCGTTGCTATCCGTCAGTTAAACCGACAGTTGCTGGAAGATGATCGCATCAGTATGAGTCTGGTGCCGATTGGTGATGGCCTGACGCTTTGTCGAAAACGTTAGCTTGTTGTTATCCCAGTAATATCTTATCTGCCTTCAGGCTGATGGCTATTTTTTCCAGACCGTTTCCATCACAGTCACCTGCCTGGCAATGGCCGTCCTGCGGAGAGTATCGTGCATAGTGTACCTGGCAGACCAGGGATTCAAGGTTGTCGGAGAAAAAACTGTAATCCGGTAATACGTTTAGTGGTACACCAAAATGGCGGCATTTGTTGTGAAAAGCATTAATTTTTCCATCAACCTTTAGCAGAATAATATTCATCGTGGGGGATGAAGGTGTACCGCCAACCAGTATATTGATAGCCTGGTTATTATCGAGTTTCCCAGTATCGTATAGTACAAGGCCGGAACGGGGTGCCTGGTCAATCCATTTCATTCCGGACTGATAATGCCTTCCACCAGGGTAACCGGATCAGTTCCGGCGAGGGGGGGTATTGAAGTATTACTGGTGTCTGAAGCGGGTCTTTGCCAGGCAGGCTGAGCCCAGGGTATTAATAACATCAGGCGACATTGATACCTATGTGGACTGATCTGTCTTTTCATCGGTTTGTAGTTAACATTAACCTGGACGGTATCGATCAGTTCTCCCCGGTGAGACCCTAACGGACGGATACTGTAGCCCGTGGCAATAGCTTCACTGCTGTCCCGGTAGCCATACACATTGCATTCAATTTTAGCCTGCGGAATACCTTTGGGAATGCGGTCCACTTTCACTGGTACTTCAAAAATAAAGTCACTGGCCAGCAGTTGGCCGGACGTCGCCAGGAGAATAACCGGCAGCAGAATGTTCAAAAAATATTTCATCGCTTGTTGATATTTCTATTGCGTTGTCCAGTGAAGATAACCGGCTGGGTTTTAATAACCAGCTGATTTATTTCGCCAAGCTGCAGTTGGCTTCGATAATCCATCTGCGTTCTCTGGCCTTTAAAGCTAATCATATCGGTTTTAATGCTCAGTGTGACAGGCAATAAAGCGATATCTGGCTGCGCGGAGGCCAGTTCCACAAAGCTAAGCATTCCAGCAAGTATGAGTATTCTGTATCGCATCAGTATGATTTCACCACTATTTAACGAATAGATCCTGTTTAATTGTAGGCCCTGACCGGAAACAGAACACATTCTGCCAGTATTTTAACGCTGTCTTCAAGTTTGCAGTTGAATTGTTTTCATTGATTTGATCGAAAAAATTGAATTACGATTATGCGATGAAAAGACCACTGTTCATTGTGTTGATGCTGATTGGCGTTGCCTATACCCTGTTTGCTTTTCTGTATTCCCCTTCAACTGATGAACCAGAGTCTGCTTTCGGTACCGGCTATGAAACCGGACTGGAAACCAAGCTGCAAACCAAGTTGGAAACGGGGGTTAGCCAGACCGAACCTTATTCCAGAAAACCCATCCAACATGATGAGTATGTCATTACGCCACTGGCTGATATTGAAATTACAGCCAGGGTGTTGGGCAAGGAAAAATACTGGATGGACAGGGAGTCTGATATATCCCCGGTTGATCTGGCGCTGGGTTGGGGAAGAATGTCTGATCCTGAAGTGCTGGAGCAAATCAGCATTTCACAGTCGTCACGCTGGTATCACTGGAAAACACCAAAATTCCCGATTCCACGGCGGGAAATTGAAACCCACAGTGCGAATATGCACATAATTCCGGCCAATGACTATGTTCGCGAAAATCTCAGCGCGGTTGAACAGGGACAGCAAGTCAGAATCCAGGGGAAACTGGTGCGTGTTGATGCTAAAGATGGCTGGTTCTGGAAAAGCTCGTTAACCCGAAATGATACCGGTAATCGCGCCTGTGACCTGGTTTATGTGACGGAAATGGTTGCCTACCATTAACCATGACAAACTGCCCGGCCTGAAATTCTCTACTATTCTGTAAGTCAATAGCCCGTCCAAGTCGGCTACAATACGGTCACTGTATTTATTAAGAGTAAAATGATGAAAGTTCCAGAGTTATTGTCGCCAGCAGGTACCCTGAAAAACATGCGTTATGCTTATGCCTATGGCGCTGATGCCGTGTATGCGGGCATGCCGCGTTACAGTAACGAAGCCCATGCCATGGGTAAGCAGTTTTTTGTGGCCACCAATGCCATGCCGCATGGCGCCAAATTAAAAACCTTTCTTGATGATATTCAGCCAGTGATTGAAATGGAACCGGATGCGCTGATCATGGCAGACCCTGGTCTGATCATGCTGGTGAGGGAAAAATGGCCGGAAATGCCTATTCACCTCTCAGTTCAGGCGAATACAGTTAATGCCGCAGGCGTGAAGTTCTGGCAGTCAATTGGCTTATCGCGAGTCATTTTATCGCGGGAATTGTCACTGGAAGAGGTCAGCGATATCCGTCAGGCATGCCCTGACATGGAAATCGAGGTATTTGTCCACGGTGCATTGTGTATTGCCTATTCCGGACGTTGCCTGCTGTCAGGTTACTTTAATCATCGTGATGCCAACCCCATTGACGACATCAAACGTCATCCAGCAGCCGATGAAGTCTATTACCTTGAAGAGATCAACCGGCCAGGAGAATACATGCCGGTGTATGAAGATGAGCATGGCACCTACATCATGAATTCACGCGACTTAAGGGCGATTGAACATGTCCAGCGTCTGACGGAAATCGGTGTCGACTGCCTGAAAATTGAAGGTCGCACCAAGTCGCACTATTACACCGCGAGAACAACCCAGGTTTATCGTCGCGCCATTGATGACGCGGTTGCCGGACGACCTTTCAACCCGGGGCTTTTGGCTGAACTTGAAAGCCTGGCAAACCGGGGATATACCGATGGCTTTTTTCAACGGCATGAAAGTGATGAACTGCAGAATTACCGTGAAAATGCATCTAAAAGTTCACAGTCTCAATTTGTTGCTGAAATTATCAACCACGATGAAACTACCGGCCTGACCGAGGTCGATGTAAAAAACCGTTTTGCAGTAGGTGATGAACTGGAAATGATTCGTCCCGAAGGCAATCAGCGCTTCAAATTGGATGGGCTATTGTCTCTGGAAGGTGAAAAACTTGATGTCGCCCCCGGCAGTGGTTGGAAAGTCAGGTTGCAACTTCCGGTTAAACCCAATGACAAAGACCTGATAACACGGATTGTTGCACGCTAACGCTTAATCAACCTTGGTAAACCCCTGCATGAAATGACCGAATTTTTCTCGCAGTCTGTTCGGTCGTTGCGGGTCGCGAATGACGGCTAAAAGGTTATTTCGTATGCCCGGCAGGTATAGCAGGTCGGCCAGGCATGTATTAAATGTTTCCTGGTCGCTACTTGACAGCGCATCCAGGTAAAGCTGTGCATTGGGTTGCTCAGACAACCTCTGCCAGTTGCGTGCGGAAACAGCGGATAATATGTCCGGCTGGCTGGCCACTTCAGACGTCAAAACATGCTGAAGTAAATCGTTTACTACTGTTTTTGATTCTGAAAGTGAGACCGCCCGACAGATAAAACTTATCAGCGATGTATTCGGGCTGGCTGTAGAGATCTCCTGATGCAATCGCTGATCCAGCGCTATTGTAATGTTCAGAGGAATTTCCACGTTTTCAAGGCACTGGCATAAGGCTTCCAGTGGCTGCGCTGGTATGTGTGCTATGGCATTGCCAATAAGTTGTTCATTGTGATCTTCTCTGAATCTTACGCTCAAATCGGCAATGCCCTGAAACCCGACAAAACTCCATTGATCCCATCCCTGGCTTCCGGAAAAGTATTCTATTGCATGCGGGTAAAACCGCGATGCGGGTGCTTTTAGGCTGTGAGTGAGAATGGCGTGGAAGATGGCCATCTTATCTTCGCGTGGTTTGAAGACATGTGGGTTATCTTTTAACGCAGCTTCTGAAACCGTTTGGTCATTTCCGTCATTTCCACCATTTCCATTAGTTACGCTTGCTTCAAGCAAGCGATGAAGAAAATAGTCGCGACTGGCGAGCACGAGTTTACCGGTTTCATCAAGGGGAAACCTGAGAAACCATATGACTGGCTCATTGTTGTTGTTTTGCTTCTGGGCCTGGTTCTGGTTTTGGAGCAGGGACAGGGCAAGCCATGCCTGTTGCTGAAGCGGGAAAGGGTAAACTATTTCCTGTTGCTCAAATTTTTCAAAATTCTTGCGGGAAATTTTTTGTATTCGGCGACCCAGGTCATAAACACGGACCTTAAAGCCTGCCGATTCAAGAAAACCCATCAGCGTGGTCGGGCTCTGCATCAGGCTTTCACCCAGGTAATCAGATGCTGCTCAAGGTCATCGGCTTCCAGTTCACTGACCACTCTGCCGGCAATGCGTTGACCGGCCTGGGTGACACTATCCGGGTTGCCACTGATTAACGGATGCCAGTCTGGCAGGGGTTTACCTTCAGCAATCAGCCTGTAGGCACAGGTGTCCGGTAGCCAGTAAGGGTTTTGCAGGTCTGATGGTGTCAGGGTGACACAGTCCGGCACTATCTTTGATCGGTCAGTGTATCGGGTGCAGTTGCATTCTTCATCAAGGTAGCGGCAACAGACATTAGTGAAATAAATTTCCCGACTGTCAATGTCTTCAATTTTGTGCAGGCAACACTTGGCACAATGATCACATAGTGATTCCCATTCTTCGCGGTTTAACTCCTGAAGTGGCTTGGATTCCCAAAAATAATTTTTTGTCATAAGGGCTTTATCAGACTGTCATATAGAATTAGCGATTAATGATAAACCTGTTATTTACTTAGTGAAATGAGTGTATCTGGAAATGCTGTTTTACACAGACGAATAAATCTCAGGAATAAAAGGTTCATTTGCCGCAAATATCAGCTAAAGTGATTTAAAAACCTCTTTTAATTATTTGATTTATATATACTTTATTGGTTTTGTATAAAAAAACTACAATTTAACGGCAACCCTTTATTTTTAATGGCCATGAGCACTTTTGGGCACGTTGTTCACAGAGTTATCCACAGAAATTGTGGATAACGTTTTCATGAAAAAAATACACAAATTTCAGGTGAGCTGTAACCATTAATTCTGCAGGTTCTTACGAATTTTTAGCAGTATGCTACTTAGTTGATGCTGCTCGAATCCTGTTCAGTTTCACAGCACAACGGGTTAAGATGCCTGACAGGTGCAGTCTTGATTACAGTCGTAATTTACCTGTAACGCATAATTTGAATAAGCCCTAAACTACCCAGGATGGTCGAAATTAATAGCTGGCAATTTTCTGTTACAACCGAGGTGGGGTTTTTGACGGTTGAAGGCAATGAATCCTTTGTAACTTATGCAGGTTTCCATCGTGACAAACGGTTGTCAGGAAAAACAGGGGATTGTGCTTTAAAAGCCGAGGCTAAAAAACAGGTCCAATCTTATCTTTCCGATGCTTCCATGCAATTTAAATTACCGGTGATGGCTCTTGGTAGCCAGTTCCAGCAAAGCGTCTGGTCTGTGCTGGAACAAATTCCATCCGGTCAAACCAGAACCTACGGCGAAGTGGCCAGAATACTTGGCAGTAGTGCCCGGGCAGTTGGTGGCGCCTGTAAA
>JARRJW010000141.1:0-5144 GCA_037388785.1 Gammaproteobacteria bacterium | reverse complement strand
AAAGCGTCATGATCCTTATCAATGATTACAGTAACGGTAATGACATGGTCGTTGCCAAGCCGGGTATCAGCTCGGTGAAGGATCTCAAAGGTAAAAAGGTCGGTGTAGAAATCGGTTTTGTTGGTCACCTTCTGTTACTTAACGCCCTGGAAAAAAATGGTCTGACTGAATCTGATGTTGAACTGGTGAATGTGCCCACTAACGAAACACCTCAGGTCCTGGCCTCTGGAGAAGTTGATGCGGTTGTGGCCTGGCAACCCAGCTCCGGTCAGGCTTTGAATCTTGTTCCAGGTTCGACTGCAATTTACACCAGCGCCGATGAGCCAGGTTTGATTTATGACGTCTTGGCGGTATCACCGTCAAGCCTGGCCGCACGTCGTGATGAATGGAAAAAGGTGTTAAATGTCTGGTACAGGGCAGTTGCGTATCTTAAAGATCCTGCAACAAGCGAAGATGCTATATCGATCATGGCTGCGCGTGTTGGACTTGAGCCAGCTGAATACAAATCATTCGTTAATGGCACAAACATTCTAACCCTTGAAGAAGCCAAAAAGTATGCACCGAATGCGGATGGCTTTAAGTCTCTTTATGGTTCTTCAAAAATTTCAGATGACTTCAACGTTGCCAACAAGGTTTATGGTGAACCTGAAAACGTCGATGCCTATATCGATACGTCATTGATGAACGAACTGTAATTTATACCAAATGGCGCAGGGGGTAGTATGAGTTCATCTTCAGCAACCAATTGGTTTGCGGTCTGGAAAGACTTAAGGCCGCGTTCACGGCTGTTTGTTACGGTGATGAGCTTCATGCTTCCCCTGTTGCTCTGGTGCTTAATCAGCTATGTGCCGTGGTTATGGCACCCCAAAGTTGAGATCAGTGAACCGGGTTCGGTTGCCTATTTCAAGCAGGGAATGCTGGTTGATGATGAATTGTTCGAGAAGGAAACGCTCAAGGCTGAAGCGGCCAACAAAGCTTTGCCCGAGGGTATTCCTTCAAATCCGATATACCTTCCGGCACCACATGAAGTTGTCGAATCGTTTTATACGGCCTTTACCACGCCGCCTAAAAGGCGCACTGAAAAATGGTTGCATGAAAGTCTCTGGGACAGTATCCAGGTTATATTCTGGGGCTTTTTTCTGTCCTCACTGGTTGGTGTGCCCCTGGGCATAGTGGCAGGGACATATGATTTTTTCTCACGGCTTTTTGAACCGTTCATTGAATTTTTCCGCTACTTGCCAGCCCCTGCATTTGGGGCCCTGGCTGTAGCCATCCTTGGTATTCACCATGCGCCAAAGATAGCGATAATTTTTATCGGTACATTTTTTCAGCAGGTGCTGGTGATTGCCAATACCACCAGGAAACTCGATCCAGCACTGCTGGAAGCCGCACAGACCCTGGGTGCAAAAAACCGGGGTTTGTTGTTCAAGGTTGTGGTGCCGGGAGTACTGCCAGATCTCTACAGAGACATGCGTATTTTGCTTGGGTGGGCATGGACCTACCTGATTGTAGCTGAATTGATTGGTACCAGTTCCGGGATTACCTGGTTTATTACCCAGCAGGCACGATATAAAAATTTCGATAATGTCTTTGCGGCGATCATGATTATCGGAATTATCGGCCTGACCACAGATTTAATTTTGTCATGGTTTGGTAAGCGACTGTTTCCCTGGCAAAGAAAAGCAACCAAGGCTTAAAAAGACGTTACAAGAGAAACCTAATGAATCATCTTATTGATCTGCCCAGCTATCTTGATAAAGACGAAGCCGTTCGTGATCGTTTCGAACGGCTGAAACAGAGACCGGTAACGCTTGAAATAAAAAACCTCGGCAAAGAGTTTGAAACACCAAACGGTACTGTAACAGCGCTCCAGGATATTAATTTTAAAGTTCACAAGCGTGAATTCGTTTGTGTCATTGGACCATCGGGTTGCGGCAAGTCGACCTTTATCCGTATTCTGGCAGGACTGGAAACACCAACTTCGGGTGAAATTTTGCTTGATGGCAATGCTGTACATGGTCCCGGTCCGGATCGTGGAATGGTATTTCAGGGCTACACACTGTTTCCCTGGTTGACAGTCAAAAAGAACGTGATGTTTGGTTTGGAACAGGCCGGGCATGGTAAGGCTGTCGCCGAAGAGGATGCCCGTCAATGGATCGATCTTGTCGGGCTGAGCAAGTTTGAAAACAGTTATCCGCACGAACTGTCAGGTGGCATGAAACAGCGCGTTGCCATTGCCAGGGCGCTTGCCAACCAGCCGCGTATCCTTCTGATGGATGAGCCCTATGGCGCTCTTGATGCGCAGACACGTTCAAAAATGCAGTCCTACCTGATGGAAATCTGGCAGAACATCGACATTACCATTCTGTTTATCACCCATGACCTGGATGAGGCCATTTACCTGGCTGACCGGATACTGGTTTTAAAAGCACATCCGGGTGAAGTGCAGGAGGTTATCGAGGTATCCGTACCCCAGCCGCGCTCACCCGATCAACTATTGTCGCCGGAATTTCTGGCGACCAAGAAACGCCTAGAGGAACTGATTCATCCACCTGAAGAGGGTGAAGAAATCAACAGTGATCACCTGAACATGGTTCGGATGGTCTCAGTTGATAGTGATGTCGAGAGTGTTTTTTAAATGTTAAATGAATGGCACACAATGACCTGGGAAGAGGTAGGGCGTTTACCTGCAAACGGTATGGATACCGCGATGTTACCGGTTGGTGCTACTGAGCAGCATGGGCCGCATATGGGCTGTGGTATGGATGCGGAAATTGCCCGGTGGTTATGTCACGCAGTTGCTGATAAAACCGATGCGGCATTACTGCCAACCCTGGCCTTTGGTTGTTCGATCGGACACTCAAAGCGTTGGCCGGGAACGATTGCGCTGCAACCCAAAACCATGATTGATATCGTCAAGCAGATTGGCGACTGGGTTTATGCCTCCGGATTCAAACGCTTTTTTATTATTAATACCCATGTGACCAACTTTGCACCTTTGCGCTGCGCCCTGGAAATGCTCAGGGCTGAGTATGATGATTTTATGATCGCTTTGGTCAATTCGGCTTCCATCAGTGAACGGGTTCGTAAAAAGCATTTTCATGATGCCGAAGACTGGCATGCCAACGATGCGGAAACTTCATTGATGATGGCATTAAGTCCTGACATGGTGCGCCCTTTACGGATTAAAGATTCTGATGATCATGACAGAACAGAATCCTGTGTCTTTTCCCATCCTGTCAACCGTACAAGTACTAACGGTGTAACGGGAAAACCCAGTCTGGCAAGCAAGGAAAAAGGTCAGCAATTATTTGAATGGATGGTAGATGATTTAACAGCAATGGTTAAAAAAGGCATGCACGAATCTCCTCCGTTGCCATTTGGCTACACGGATAAAATCGAAATCGGGTAACGTGGATTATGAAAAGTTCGCAGGAAATAAAGGAAATACAGGATAAACTGTCATCACAGGGCGTCAAATATTGTCTTGGCGCCTATGTTGATATTCATGGTGTACCTAAAGGTAAGGTGGTACCGATTGAGCATCTGGAACATATGGCGCATGGTTCTGAACTTTACACCGGCTATGCACTTGATGGACTTGGCCAGGAACCCAATGATGATGAAATTGCATCGGTGCCTGACCTTGATCATATTATTCAATTGCCCTGGCAGCCTGAAATTGCCTGGATGCCAGCGGATAATACCTTCAAAGATGAGCCTTATGCGCTTAATACCCGTGTGGCGTTGAAAAATGTTTTATCCCAGGCAGCTGAGATGGGCTATGGTTTTAACCTGGGCATTGAAGCCGAAGTGTTTGTGCTAAAGCAGGAAGAAGATGGCAGATTAACTGTGCCCAACCCTGATGACAAGTTAACGAAACCCTGTTACGACGCACGCAGCTTTCTCGATCAGTTTGGCTGGCTGGATAAAATGGCAACGACGATAAAGGCACTGGGCTGGGATCTTTACTCATTCGATCATGAGGATGCCAACGGTCAGTACGAATTTGACTTTATGTATGCTGACGCAGTGACAACCTGTGACCGTTTTACTTTCCTTCGATTAATGGCCAAGGAATATGCCAGGCAGGAAGGCTTGATTGCGACATTCATGCCTAAACCCTTTGCCGATAAAACCGGTAATGGTGCACACTTCAATATGTCAATTTATGACAGCAAAACAGGTGAAAACCTTTTTGCCTGTGACCCGTCAGAAGATCCCAAAGGTTTGGGCCTTACACCGCTGGGCTATAACTTTATTGGTGGTATTATCAAGCATGGTAAAGCACTTTGTGCGGCCTTTGCGCCTACTGTCAACAGTTACAAGCGCCTGGTGCGTCAGGGTGATATGCCCTATTTTACCTGGGCGCCGGTATTTAATTCCTTTGGCTCAAATAACCGTACCAATTCTGTAAGAGTGCCGATGGGTGGCGGGCGCTGCGAATCGCGAAATGCTGATGGTGCTGTTAACCCGTACCTGGCGGCTACCCTGGCATTGGCTGCCGGCCTGGAAGGTATCAGGGAAGGTATTGATCCTGGCAGCCCACAGGAGGATAACCTGTATGAACTCAGTGAAGCGCAAAGGGCTGAACGGGGTATAGAGTTCCTGCCGAAAAATCTGCTTGAGGCAGTGGATGCGTTCGAAGCCGACCCCCTGGTTACAGAAGTGCTTGGCAAACCACTCAGGGATGAGTTTATTCGCTACAAACGCCAGGAATGGAATGAGTATCACCAGACGATATCAAGCTGGGAAATAGAACGTTACAGTCATTTGTTTTAACAGATATGAAGCAGGCCAACCCGACAAGCCAGCGCAGAGTCAGTCGTATCAGTGTGTCGTTACCCGAGAATCTGGCGCTTCAGTTTGATCAGATGGTTAATGAAAAGGGTTATGAAAGCCGCTCCCAGGCAATGGCGGATATGATTCATCAGCAACTGGTTGAACATAGGCAGGATGTTGGTGAAGAGGTTATGGCCGGTACCATTAACCTGATATATGACTATTCGGTACCTGGACTGCAGAGACAGTTGTCGGATTTAATGCATGAATTTATAGATGAAGTCATCAGTGTATTGAATGTTAACCTGGAACAAAAAAAGACCATGGCGGTGATTCTGGTTCAGGGACCGGTAAAAAAATTA
>JARRJW010000140.1:0-5146 GCA_037388785.1 Gammaproteobacteria bacterium | reverse complement strand
GGGTGATTGCATTGCCGCTGGGTTATATTCTGGGTTTGACTGATTTGCTGATGCCTGCGCTGGGTGCTGAAGGGTTCTGGATATCGCTGGTAGTAGGGCTGGTGATAAGTGGCATCCTGATGACCAGTCGCCTCTACAGTATTGGCCGCAAAGTTATGGCTATTTCGACCTGATAGTCTTGTTACGACCGCTTTCCTTGGCGTTGTACATGGCTTTATCACAGCGGTCGAGCAGTTCATCCAGAGATTCATCAAAATGATGGCAGGCAACCCCGAAAGAGGCCGTTATTGAATTCACTTGTTCGCCGGTTTTGGCGTTTTTGACCTTCAGCTTTTGAATGGCTTTACGGATGTGTTCAGCAACATTATAGGCATTATCCAGACCTGTTTCCGGTAGCAGAATTATAAATTCCTCACCACCAAAGCGAGCCACATGGTCAGTGCTGCGGGTTTTGTCGTCCAGCATGCGGGCAAATACCTTGAGAATTTTATCACCAAACAGATGGCCGTACTTGTCATTAATTTCTTTGAAGTGGTCTATATCAACAATCACTATGCTGAAGTTGGTGCCATTGCGGCGCCTGTCATTCAGTAGTTTTTTAATCTGGTTGTCAAAGCCGCGTCGGTTTAACAGACCGGTCAGGGCATCAGTTGAGGCTTCCTGGCGGGCGTGAGTCAGTTCTTTTTTCAGGGTGTTCAGGCCCTTGCTGGTAACAACCAGGTCAGATTCCATTTTTTTGGTATCGGCAACGAATTGGCGTGTGATATGAACAATTGACGAAACAACAGAAAGAATATCCTGGGCTGATTGACTTTGGGTTAGCGTATCAATGTGCTGTTCCAATTGCTTGTTACTCATCGACGATTTTCCGGCGACTTCCAACAAGGTGGAAATAGTCTCGGTGATGGCATCAATCAGTTCGTGACGCAGGTTGTCAGCAAGTTCCTCAGTGCAGAGGAAAAAATAATGTGCAAACAGTTTTACTGCTGCATCATGATTTAAGTCATTGTTGTCGAGAAAATTATCTATTTTTTCATTAAGACTGAGGCTTTTACCTGAAACATAAACATAGAACAGACTGAAGAATACCGGATTGATAGGTAATTTGTTTTTTGACAGTTTAGCCAGTGCCATGCGCATGAACTCGGCAGACTGTTCCGGTTCATCATGTTCAAGCAGATAATTGATTTCATTATCCATTTCAGTCAACCTTCATCCATTTCAGTAAAGTAATGACAACATCTTTTGGTAAACGAATAGCCTATTTGAAAAGGCAGTGTTTGGCATAATCAGCTGCCTGGTTTGTTGTCCAGTCCCCTTTGGGGGTTTCTTCCATTTTCTTACACCAGGCCGGTGTACCGACATCAGGAGCGCATGCGGTAAGGAGTGATGTAGATAAGAATATAATAGCAAGTATTGCAAGGCTTCGAGTGGGAAGTTTCATATTGTCTCCTGTTCTGTAGTAAGTGCCTGTTTTTGCAGTTTGATGATGTCCTGAATACCTCGTTCCGCCAGCACCAGCATGCTGTTCATTTCCTCGCGACTATATGGTTCGCCCTCAGCGGTACCCTGTACCTCGATAAATCCACCCTGTTCTGTCATAACCACGTTCATGTCGGTTTCCGCATTGGAATCTTCAATATAATCCAGGTCAAGTATGGGGCTACCTTCGTAGACGCCCACGGAAACTGACGCGACGTTGTGTAGCAGCGGTGATTCGTTTAGTTCACCGTTTTGCATGAGCGTGTTAATGGCATCGGAGAGCGCGACAAATGCACCGGAAATGGATGCTGTGCGGGTGCCGCCATCAGCCTGAATAACATCGCAGTCCAGCGTTATCATGCGCTCGCCCAGTTTTTCCATGTCGACTGCAGCGCGCAGAGACCGACCTATCAGACGCTGGATCTCCATGGTTCTGCCACCTTGTTTACCGCGGCTGGATTCGCGAGGCATGCGGTCAGTGGTGGAACGCGGCAGCATGCCATACTCGGCAGTCACCCAGCCCTTTTTGCTGCCTTTCATCCAGCGTGGGACTGAACTTTCAACACTGGCATTGCAAATGACTTTGGTATTACCAAACTCCACCAGCACAGAACCTTCTGCATGGCAGGTGTAGTTTCGGGTAAAGCTGACGGGGCGCATTTCATCAGACTGTCGTCCGCTGGGTCTCATAAATTTCCTCTAGGTTAATTGTATTTATCAATCAGGCTGCGAAGATTATCCAGGGCACTATCGACCTCATCTTCATCGTTAGCGTTTCTTTGCGTATTAGTATTTTTATTACTATCTGCTTCCCAGAATAACGCCAATACCGTGGCGTTGTCACTGTTTGGATGTGATGCTTTTACCGCATGATCGACAAGCCTGGATATTCTTTCGTTAAAGTCCCTAGTCGAGTCCAGAACAATCTCTTCGAGTTCCTGGTTTTTGATTTGTGACCAGACACCGTCCGAGCAAAGCAAAATTATATCCGAAGACTGCAGTGCCAGTGGCGGGGTAATTTCTATTTCGTTAGCCTTTTTCATTCCGCCGAGGCACTTGGATACACCACTGCGTCCGGATGCAACTGATTGTGAGTCGCTGTCGGCAATTTTACCGGAAAGGCGCATGGCTTCAGCGCGGGTATGATCCATGGTACGCATGTGGGCACGGCCATGACGGAACAGATAGGTCCGGCTGTCGCCGAGGTGTGACCAGTACATCATGCCTTCGATGATAACAACAAGGACAGCTGTGCTTCTTGGGTAGATCGGTGGGCGTCTTTCGATGCCATATTTCATAATGTTTCGATGGGCGCGACGCATGACATCGGCGATATACACATTCGGATCGAAGTTTTCAGCAGTATATTTCTTCAGGTGATGCAGAGCCGTATCAATAAAAATCTGCGCAGCGACTTCACCCTTGGGATGACCACCCATACCGTCGGCAAGCGCAAGCACGGTAATACCATCGTGTTCAAAAATGTCACAGCGGTCCTGGTTAATCTTGCGGTCACCGCGTTGGCTGATACGAACTGACCGGAATTTTTCGACGCTTGCAGTCATGTCGGCTGAATTTCTGGAACAATTGAATTGCGAGGGCGGCCAGTCTGTTCCAGCAGTACATCCCTGAGTGCGGCTGCAGATTGTGGCCGGTTGCTGGCATCCTGTTCCATGGCCCAGTCAATTGAATGCAATAACCAGGGAGGGTAGCGTTCGGAAAATTTGTCTACCGCTGATTCCAGAGTTGCCTTACCGGCATCCAGTTCTGTTGCAGATGGCGGTGGTTTACCATCAAGGCAGGCCCTCATGGTAGCCCCAACGGCGTAAACATCTGTCCAGGGACCGATATTACCCTTGCTGTAATACTGTTCCACCGGCGAGAATCCCGGTGTGATGATTTGTGCCTTGAGCGGGTCATTAGTTTCTGTCACTTCATGGACTGCACCAAAGTCCAGCAGCAATGGATTGCCGCCGGGGCGCAGATGAATGTTGCCGGGCTTGATGTCCAGGTGCAGGTGCTGTTTGCTGTGCATCAGGTTTAGCGCATCCAGTAGTGGCGGAAAAACGGTCATCATGAAATTGGTACTGAGGCCGCCCTGGCGCTTTTTAATGTAAGTGCCCAGGTTTTTACCCGGTTCATAATCCATCACCAGGTAAGCAGAACCATTTGCCATAAAACAGTTACGCACCTTGACGATGTTTGGGTGGATCATATTGGCCAGTGTTTTGGCCTCCAGGAAAAAAAGTTTCAGGCCACGGTAATAACTGTTGAGCTTGTTTTCTTCCGAAACCCTGACTTGGTCAAACTCATCACGAATGCCAAAACGTTTTGGAAAGTATTCCTTGATGGCCACTTCGTCCTGGGTTTCATCGTCACGGGCCAGGTAAATCAGGCTGAAGCCGCCACTGCCGATAAGGCGCACGACGTGGTAGCAGTCCAGTGCGGTTCTCGGTAACAGGGCTTTTCTTGGGGGTAAATCGCTCATACTGATATAGTAGCGGCCAATTGGCTGATTTCTGAAGTTAACCGCTTTAGAGTTTTGAAGCCAGTCATTAACCTATTTCGGCCAGAATAATGAGACAAATATGATCAAAAGCATGACAGCATTTGCCAGGGAAGAACAGCGTTCTGAGCTGGGCGAACTGACCTGGGAAATCCGCTCAGTAAACCACCGTTACCTGGAAGTTTTTGTCCGTTTGCCCGAAGAATTTCGTGCCCTGGAAACGCTGGTCAGGGAAAAGGTCGGACAGTCGCTTTCGCGCGGTAAGGTGGAATGCGTTTTACGCTACAAAAGTACCGGCAGCGAAGCGACCCAATTAACTGTTAACGAGTCGCTGGTGAAACAGCTTATCAGTGCGTCCCAACAGGTCGCGCATTTACTGCATTCAGAGACAAGGCTGTCAATTCACGAGGTTATGCGCTGGCCTGGCGTCCTGGATGCCGAGGCTATGGACCTTGACCAGGTGCAGACCCGGGCGATCGAATTACTGCAAACAACACTGAACAGCCTGGTCGACTCGCGTCAGCGCGAGGGTGAAAAACTCGGAGAACTGATCAGTCAGCGCCTGGAGGAAATGCACAGGCAGGTTGAACTGGCAAAAAAACGTATGCCCGAGGTGATCGAGGCACTGCGTGAGCGTTTGCAGAACAAACTGGCTGACTTTGCTGAACTGGAAGATACCCGGGTTGAACAGGAAATGGTGATCCTTGCGCAACGTCTCGATATTGATGAGGAAATGGACAGGCTCGATACCCACTTAGAGGAAGTGGGCCGCACCTTGAAACAAAACAAACCGATTGGCCGTCGTCTCGACTTTCTCATGCAGGAGCTTAACCGTGAAGCTAATACACTGGGTTCCAAGTCTGCAGATACCGTGACCACCCAGGTGTCGGTTGAAATGAAGGTGCTGATTGAGCAAATGCGCGAACAGATTCAGAATATTGAATAGATACTGATATTTCCAGGGCTCAAATTAAGGTCGAATAAATTAACTCTGGCCTATAAAATTATTAGCCTGGCGCAGACCCCCGGCATTTGCCGGGCTTAGCTTGCGCGATGGCTGATTCTTAAGACGGATAAACGCGATTATCCCTCTTAAGTTAAGGAAAACATTACGGGTTGGCCCGTGATAGTTTATAAAAAAATTTATCTTTGTTTCAG
>JARRJW010000139.1:9231-10497 GCA_037388785.1 Gammaproteobacteria bacterium | reverse complement strand
ACACAATTTCCCTAAAATACGAACTTCAAATCAAGAACATGATGGCAAGGGCGAGGTTACAGGTGGTATTGTCGTAATGCGTTATGGCGAGAACGCGCTGGAAACCATCAAACGGGTCAAGCAGAAAATAGAACAGCTTAAAGCCGGTTTACCGGAAGGTGTCGAGATTATCGAAACCTATGATCGTTCAGCGCTGATTGAGCGAGCCGTTCATAACCTCGGCGAGAAACTGGTTGAGGAATTCATTGTCGTTGCGCTGGTCTGTGTTGTCTTTCTTTTTCATCTGCGCTCGGCGTTTGTTGCGATCATTACCCTGCCACTGGGTGTGCTGATTTCTTTTATCGTCATGCAACAGCAGGGCATTAATGCCAACATCATGTCACTGGGTGGCATAGCCATTGCGATTGGTGCAATGGTGGATGCAGCAATCGTTATGATTGAAAATGCTCATAAGCATATCGAACGCTACAAACATCATCATGGTATGTTGCCGCAGGGTAAAACGCATTGGCAGGTGGTGACTGATGCGGCGGTTGAAGTAGGCCCGGCACTGTTCTATTCCCTGCTTATCATTACTTTCAGCTTTTTACCGGTATTTACGCTGGAAGCCCAGGAGGGCAAGCTGTTTTCGCCGCTGGCTTATACCAAGACATATGCCATGGCGGCTTCGGCCGGTCTGGCAGTGACGCTTGTGCCAGTGCTAATGGGATACTTTATTCGTGGCAGAATACCCTCAGAAAACGTTAACCCATTGAACCGGTTTTTAATCTGGATTTACCGGCCATTGTTAAATGCGGTGCTTAACTGGCCGCGATTTACTCTTCTGTTGAGTCTCATCATTGTTGCCAGCCTCGTGGTGCCGCTGGATAAACTCGGTTCTGAATTCATGCCGGAGCTGGATGAAGGCGACCTGATGTACATGCCGACCACGTTGCCGGGTCTTTCCATCGGCAAGGCGCAGGAGTTGCTTCAGCAAACAGATCGCCTGATAAAAACCGTACCCGAAGTAAAACAGGTATTTGGTAAAATCGGCCGGGCGGAAACCGCTACAGACCCGGCGCCGCTGACGATGATCGAAACCATTATCCAGCTCAAGCCCAAGGACCAGTGGCGGCCGGGCATGACAACCCAGAAACTGATTGCTGAACTGGATGCCACCGTCAAGTATCCCGGTGTCACCAACGCCTGGGTGATGCCGATTAAGACCCGTATTGATATGCTGGCAACCGGTATCAAGACACCGGTGGGTATTAAGGTGTCGGGCCC
>JARRJW010000139.1:0-9142 GCA_037388785.1 Gammaproteobacteria bacterium | reverse complement strand
GATATCAACCAGGTGATTTCAGCGGCTGTTGGCGGCATCAATATCAGTCAGACTGTTGAAGGCCTGCAACGCTATCCCATCAATATCCGTTATCCCAGGGACCATCGCAATGATATGGAACGTCTGCGTGATTTGCCGCTGGTGACATCAGACGGCATGGAAGTTGCGCTCAGCCAGGTTGCAGAAATTAATATCGTGGACGGGCCACCGATGCTGAAAAGTGAGAATGGCCGGCTCAATGGCTGGACATTTGTAGATATTCGCGGCGTTGATCTTGGTTCCTATGTCAGTGCCGCACAGAAGGTGGTGCAGGAACAGGTTGATTTACCAGCCGGTTACTCGGTGACCTGGTCAGGACAATATGAATACATGTTGCGCGCGCAGCAGCGGCTTGCCCAGGTTATACCGTTAACACTGGTTATTATTTTTGTATTGCTTTACCTGACATTCCGTCAGGCTAGCAAGGCCGTTATGGTAATGCTGTCACTGCCATTTGCGCTGGTCGGGGGTTTTTGGCTGATCTATTTACTCGAATACAATCTGTCCGTTGCGGTTGGCGTCGGTTTCATTGCGTTGGCCGGGGTGGCCGCCGAGTTTGGTGTTGTCATGCTGGTTTACCTTGATAATGCAATACAATCGCATGCTACACGGGGCCCTATGACAATGGCTGTGTTAAGGCAGGCTATCATGGAAGGGGCTGTTCTGCGGGTACGTCCCAAGGCAATGACCGTGGCAGTTATTGTTGCAGGTTTAATTCCAGTGTTTATAGGAACAGGCACAGGCTCGGAAGTGATGAGTAAAATCGCTGCGCCAATGATAGGCGGTATGATTACAGCACCTTTATTATCACTGTTGGTTATCCCGGCGATTTACCTTGTCTGGAAAAAGCGTGAATTAAAGCTTTAATTAAATCGAATTCTTAATGGAATTGTATGGTTGGCAACTGATATATTGAACAACGGATTTATTCCAGGTTAATGAGGTGACTCATGATCTGGGTAAGTTCGTGATTTAAACTTTTCAAAGGTGAACATATGGAGCTTTCCCAAACAACGATTGATACTGTCAAAGTAACAATACCCGTGTTAAACGAACATGGCCTGGCAATCACGTCAAGAATGTACGATATTCTTTTTGAAAAGTACCCGGAAACCAAGGCCCTTTTTAAAGGGGCACCCGAAGATCAACCTGAAATTCTGGCTGCAGCCATCGCTGCTTATGCAACCAATATTGATAGCATTGATCAGTTACATGACAAGGTCATGTATATTGCCAATGCTCATGTCAAAAGCCAGGTTAAGGAAGAACATTATCCAATGGTCGGAGATGCCTTGTTAACAGCAATGCAGGAAGTGCTGGGCGAGGCGGCTACTCCCGAAGTTCTGGAAGCCTGGAAAGAAGCCTATTTTTATCTGGCAGAAATATTGTTGATGAATGAAAAGCAACTCTACGCATTTACCAGGGTTTCCAAGGTTGAACCGCTGGCCGGCAAAGACAAATAACGGCTATTACCATTCATTGTAATTCGAACTGACTCCGGCATATCGTATACCTGTTAACCTTTGAATATCATCATTGATGGTTGCAAGGTCATCAGTTGAAAACTGGCTTAACTGATCATGTCCACAGGCGCGTGCCATTACTTTCATCAGTTCGGTGGATGCATCGAGAAAACGATTTAAACGTTTTGCCGAATTTTCGATATCGAGTTTTTTTCTTAATTCAGGCTTTTGGGTGGCAATGCCTGCCGGGCAGTTATTGGTGTGACAGATGCGTGCGCCGACACAGCCAATTGCCTGCATAGCGCTATTGGCCAGCGCAATGCCGTCAGCGCCGAGCGCCATGGCTTTGATGAAGTCACTGGGTACGCGCAGGCCCCCGGTGATAATTAATGTGACTTTGCCGCTTGCACCCTGGCGGTCCAGGTACTGCCTGGCTCTTGCCAGCGCAGGTATGGTCGGCACACTGATGTGGTCTCTGAAAAGTAATGGTGCAGCCCCGGTACCACCACCCCGACCATCAAGAATGATGTAGTCGGCGCCGGCCCTAAGAGCAAACTCCATGTCTCTCTCGATATGGTTGGCACTGAGTTTAAAACCGACCGGAATTCCTCCGGTCATCTCCCTGACCCTGTCTGCAAAATACTTGAAGTCATCCGGGGTCTTGAGATCACTAAACGTTGCTGGAGATATTGCCGGCTCCCCTTCCGGAATACCGCGTACCTGGGAAATTTTGCCGGTATTTTTACTGGCAGGCAGGTGACCGCCAATGCCAGTTTTGGCTCCCTGTCCGCCCTTGAAGTGAAAAGCCTGAACCTTGCTGAGTAGTTCTTCGCTATATCCGAATTTAGCGCTGGCCAGTTCATAAAAATAACGGCTGTTGGCCTGTTGTTCTTCTGGCAGCATGCCGCCTTCGCCTGAGCAAATGCCGGTACCTGAGCGTTCAGCACCTCTGGCCAGGGCCAGCTTGGCTTCCTCGGAGATAGCGCCAAAACTCATATCTGACACAAACAATGGAATTTTTAATTCAAGCGGTTTTTTAGCTTCTGGGCCAATCACCAGTTTGGTATTGACCTCCGTGTTCTCGGCAAGCGGTTTATGGGCTAACTGGGCAACCATGATCTGTATATCATCCCAGTCCGGTAACAGGTTGGCAGGTACGCCCATTGCTGCCATCGGGCCAAGCCCGCCAAAACCTGACAGGCCCTTTTCCGCAAGTTCATGGATAAATTCCACATGGGATTCTATGTCGGAATTCACCGGAGAAGGCATGCTGTCTTTATCTTCTTCAGTGCCTGGGCCGGGCTTTCCGACCTCGCTGTCATCAAAACGGTTATGAGTACCGTCACAAAAGGGCAGGGAGTTACTGTGTTTGCAGGCACACAAAAAAGCTTCCTGATCTTTTTCAACAGAAAAAGCCTTGGGTGAAAAATGAGTACCCTCATGAGAACCATCACAAAACGGCTGGTTAGAAGAGCGTCCACAGGTACAGAAGTAGTACTCCTCATCTTTCTTTAAATCGACTTTAATGGGTTCATTACCAGCAATGAGCGGCTTGTCCATAAAATTACCTGTGTTTTACCAGTTAGTGAATAACCTGGTTCTTGCTTTCTGACTTTTTGGGAGACGGTGGCAATGATGCATGATGTGAGAATAAACGCCAGCCCTGTTCTGTTTTAAAATAGGTGTTGGATGCCAGGATTTTAACCTGGTTTTCGTCACTGCCAATGGTTTCTTCAACCAGGTGGATGGAACTGTCTTCGCTTTGCAGCGTTGAGATTACCTTGTAATTGATTTCAGGAGACTGATGATCATTGAGGATAAATGACCACTGTTTCAAAACTGTTTCGTAGCCAGTCTGAATCGGGCCACCAGGATGAATACAGAAAATATCATCTGTTTTCATCCAGATGGCACGCATCAGTTCAATATCGAGATGTTCAAACGCTGCATAAAAAGCCGATTCTGCTTCCTCTGCGGAATGAGTGAAATATGACATTTTGGACTCCGAACTTTTCTAACATTGATGTTGTAGAGTAAAGCTTCTTTGAATCCGTTTTAACCCCTCGATATTTAGACTTTTATACTGTTTCGGCCGGTTTATTCGACTAGTTGTAAGCTAAAGAATTATCTTTAAAGACCTGAGTTTTAAACGAATTGGGTACGTAAAGACGCCTTTTTTTATCCAGTAAACGGTTTAACCGGCGAATTACTGTACGGCTGGCACGTTCCATCGCCCTGGAAATTGCCACATACAGGTCAGTCTGTACATCTTCGATGACAATTTCATTGAGTCTGGGCAGCGTTATTTTCACTCGACAGCGTTTATCCACACCTCCTCTTGGTCCATTGACATCGCCGAGTCGAACGGTAATGCGCTGTATCTGATCATAGCGGGCACCGAACAGATAATTGATACGTTCTTTGACATAAGTCTGTATTGAATCGGTCAGACTGAAATCGCGCGCTTGGATATCTAATTTCATGGTTTACTCCAGGTTGTTGATTGACACGATTAGCTTAGGTGAGACCGACTTTAAAAAAATCAGAAAAAAATACCTTTTGGTTCGAAAAAACCGAACTTTCTAAAAATGTGGTTATACAAACAGGTTGTTACGCGCTGTCTTGGTGATCAATGAAACTGCCGGGTTCTTTATATGGCGCTCAGCTGAAATAAGATAGAAACGTTCGTTGATTTCATCAGTTTCCCCGATAACCTCAACACCGTATTTTTGTAAAACATCCTCTTTGACCGCCTTCGGCGTGGTGAAAATACCTGTGCCGGCCTCACCAAAAGCTTTCATAAGCGCCCGGTCTTCAAATTCAGCCACAACCACAGGATTGATGTCTTTCTTTTGAAACCATGTTTCAAGGCTACGACGTAGATGGCTGCCATAGTTGGGCATTAGAATTTTTTCTCCATCCATACTCGCTGGAAAGTTCTTGCGGTAATTTTCTGCCTTGTCAGTTGAGCTGAAAAAAGTGATACCGGAGTAACCCAGTTCATGGTTATAGGCACGAATGTTCAGAACAGGACTGGTGGGGCTGTCAGCGAGGACAGCATCGAGTTTGTGCACGGAAAGATCCGCAAGCAGGTCGACAAGTGGGGCTTCATGACAAATCAGGCGAACTTCTTCCTGCATGTTTAAAACAGGTTCCAGTACCCGGTAGGCCAGTAGCTTGGGAACCACCATGGCAATACCGACCTTTAGGGTAATAGAGGCGCCTGGAGTATGACCGGCAAGCACATCTTGAAGTTCGTTGCCGAGACGAAACATTTCATCAGCATAGGAAAAAACAAGCTGTCCGGTTTCTGTCATGACCAGGCTTCTGCCTTCGCGTCGGAAGAGTTTTTTTCCAACCTGTTTTTCAAGATCACTGATCTGTCCACTGATGGTTTGAGGCGTAATAAATAAATTTTCAGCAGCCTTGGCGATTGAACCATGAGTGGCAACAGACCAAAAATATCGTAGATGTTTCAGATTAAAAAAATAGTTTAGCTTTCGTGTTGACTCTGTTTGCTGTTTTTATACTAAGCCTGCCTGCTTATAGCAACTCTGCCTTGAATACTTTATCAGAACTTGAATGGAAAAACCGTCTGATTCTGGTGAAGACTGATGATAACGATGTGGTTTTAGCTTTGTTTAACAAGTACAGGGAAGCTATCGATGAAAGACATATCATCTGGTTCGTGCAAAATAACAATCAACTGCTCTCAAATTATCCCGGCGAGTTGTCAAAAGGTCTTAAAGAAGAGATAGGTGGTTACACAGTTGAGTCTGACTTGGGTAATATGATTTTGATTGGTAAAGATGGCTACGTCAAAAGCCGTAATAATGGTCTGAACATAGAGTCAATTTTTGAACAGATTGACCAGATGCCAATGCGTCGCTATGAAATGCAACAGCAAGCAAATTAGTCGTGATTGTCGGCCCACTTTTGCGGGACTTTCTCAAGTTTGTCGATGTCATAGCCCAGTGATGCGATAAACGCACTGAGTTTTTCATAAACCTTGTCATCCATAACCGGTTTGCGACTCATTATCCATACATAGTCACGCTGCTTTCTGGCAATGATGGTGTTTTGGTAGTCTTCATCCAGGTAGACAATGCGGTAATCAGCCTTGATCGGCCAGATAAACTGCATGCCCCATAGCGCATTGCTTTGGGTATCTTTTATGAAACCGCGAGGTTGCATGGTTTTCAATTCACCATCAAAACTGCCATCATAAAATGTGAAGGTCGTGGCGATTGAACCATCTTCATCGAGCTTGTAACTTTCCACGGCATTATGCGCACCTTTCTCGAGAAAAGTCGGGATACTGGCAATCACGTACCATTTTCCCATGAATCTGGGAATGTCGACGTATTCAACGGTTTTCATAGGTGCATGACTTGAGCAGGCCGTTAAGATAAATAATGTGATAGAAGCAAGTAAACTAACTCTCATTTTCTGCCAACCTGCGTTCATAGCGAAGTGTTTTTCCTTTCTTGATATGGCTTTCCAGGGCAATCCATTCGTTATTTTGGTCGTACCAAAGATCAATAGTGTCATCATCCGTTTCTAACTGAAATCTCATGGCATTTACATTGCGGTTTTGAACCGCAATTTCTTCTTTGCCAAGCTGTTTTAAGGCAGCAGGCTGCAATTTTCCGGTTTGAGGATTTAAGAGTTCATCAGTTTCAAGAAGTTTAGGGTCCCAGTAAGCGAAACTTCTGACACAGCCGTAGTGGTCTTTAGTATCAGCGCCTGAGGAAATGATCAGGGTTTTATCTTCAAGTTTTTCGGCTTTGACAGAATGTTGTTCGCCATTGTCATTGGTCGATGCGTTGAGCTGGGAAAGGCAGTCATTTTTCCATGTCTCTGTGTTTTTATGCTCATAGGAGTAAACATTGATGAAAAGTAATTTAACGTCAAAATCAGCGCGAGTTGTGACGTTGGTGGTATCCTGCAATTGCTCGATGGCGAATGAGTGGGTGCCGATCGGTTTGTTATTCAGCAATACCTCAAAGACATAATTTTTTTGCATTTCTTCAGAACTGGATAAGCCCGGTATAAAAACGCTGACAATCATGGCGATATAAAATAATGTCTTCATATGCATACCTGTAAACCATCGAATAGTTGATTGAAATGGGCACTGCTAATTGCATCCAGGTCATCTCTCGCAAAGTGAGAGATCTATTATTTCGACAAGCCGGTAAGGGGCACAAGAATGTGCTGTTTACGGGGCCAGTGGCGAAATATGGCAATTAACCAGAACAATTTTAAAAGTGACAACTTAATTCTATGAGTGTTTAATGATTATATTCACCGAAATTGTTGGGGAATTTAGAGGTTTTCATGTCTAAACGTTTATATGTTCTTGTATTGTCGACTCTGCTGGTTGCCTGCTCCGGCTCAACTGAAGATGTCAGGGTGACGTTATGTAAAGACCTGGTATCTGAAATAACGGCTGAGAAAGTTGAAGCCAGCTGGGACCAGGAACAGATGAAATTCAATGGTTATGAGGATATGGAAGTGGCAATCAGTTTTACCCAGTCCGGTGCTTCGGGGAAGATTTCCTGCTTCTATCCCTATGATGCTGTAGAAGAAAATGCCATGACACACTCTGATCCGGCCTCAGCTCATGCTACCTATCCTTCGCTGGTTAAATTCAATAACAAGGCAATCAATAGCAGTGAACTTGCCAAAATGATCAATCGTGTACTGCTTAAGCAGGGCAAGCAGGCGGTAAAAAAGGGACAGGAAGTGATTAAAACCTCAGTTGAGGAACTAAAGATACCTGGAACTGATTAATCTCTGCATTGAATCGTAACTGCTGTTACCAGAAGCCTCAAAGATATCTAACAGGTCTTTGCCCAGCGCTTCCCAGTGTTGTTTTGACTGTTCGGTTTTTTCCCTGAGGTGGTTTAGTGAGCCTTGTTTCACCCAGGTGTTGTAAGCGTCGTGCAGCGATGGAAAAATCTCTTTTCGCATGCCAGTCATATTGGCAAAGTAGAAGTGAATCTGAGCGGGTTCAGGGTTTTCGATGAGTTTGGGTAAAGTTGAAATGGCATCTGCAAGGTGATCCTTGATGGCTCTTGCCATAAATTCCAGCTGAGACCTTGGCATATTCATAACCATGGAATTCCAGGTGTTGCCAAGAATTTTGCTGGCCATGATTTCCCCGATTTCGTGATGTACGACAGTATCCGTTTCAATATCGGTCATTCTATCCAACGCCTCAATCGGCTGTTTATCAAAATCATAGCTGTTGAGCGCTCTTGAAAGGGGGTTGGCCTGTTTATGCCAGTGAGATTCTTCAAATTTTTCCCAAATGAAACGTCTTAATGATTCTTTGCGGATAAATATGGTCTTATCGCTCGCCATGCCGGGCGGGGCGCTTAAGTCACGCGCCAGTTCATGACCTGCTACGTATAATGTGTAGTCATCATGTTGATGCTCAGCTTCCAGTTCGGCCAGAAAGAAAACCGGTTTGCCATGACTGGCGTAGCCACCGCTGTAAACAAGGCGGTTTTCAGTTAAGGCGGCATTGATCAGTGAGGTATCAAAGGGTGAAAAAAACCTGCCTCGAATGTCAACCGGTTCTAATTGAGATTCTTCAAGGTCTTCCCAAAGCCTCTCACGGCCAGTCAGCCAGTCACCCAAATCATCATTGGTTAAATGTTGGGTGAACGCGATATCATGCTCCCAGCGATAAAACTCGCGCATTTTCAACAAGTAAATGCATAATGTGTAGTTACCTGCATAGCGGGCATCAGAGATATGACAATTTTTTTGTACAGTATTTGTCAGGTTTTCCATGTGTGTCTCTGTTGTTAGGCTCTAACTAATTTACCCGAAACTACAGTAAATTGCCGTATTCAAAGTGTCATAGAAAATAGGGTTAAACAGGTATATGACAGAAAAAAACAGGACAACCCCGGGAATCCAGAGGCAGGAACGCATTTCAGACGAAGGTTTAAATCGGCTGGAAAAAAAGTTAATGTCTGGTTCCAGAATTAGCACCGCTGTAAAGCAGCAGTGGATCAAGCGCTACGGCGAACAGGCTCAGAAACTCTTTAACAAGTACAATTAAAAACGGCCTGGGTTATTTTTTTGCTCACGCTCACAATAACGAATAGAACATAAATATACCAGGTATAACCATGAATCAAACGGTAAAAAAAGTTGATGTTCCTGAAGATGAACTGAATTTGCTGGTGACCAAATCAGTGCTTCTGACAGGTGACGATGTAGAAAAGAAAAGACAACAGATAAGAAATTATTTTCACGATACCTTCACTCTGTATGAACGAATCTTTGACTGTCTTGCCAGTGACCAGGCTTTTTATACCAAGGCAACAAGCCTGCGCCATCCACTGATCTTTTACTTTGGCCATACCGCTGTTTTTTTCATAAACAAGCTGCATGTGGCCAAGCTTATTCCCGAAAGGCTGGACCCTGAACTTGAATCGATGGTTGCTATCGGTGTCGATGAAATGTCCTGGGATGATCTGGATGAAGCTAATTATGACTGGCCAACCCCGGACCAGGTAAGGCAATACCGAAACAAGGTGAGAAACCTGGTCGATGATTTCATCAGCAATACGTCGTTGTCTCTGCCAATCCAATGGGATGACCCGATGTGGATTGTTTTG
>JARRJW010000138.1:0-5175 GCA_037388785.1 Gammaproteobacteria bacterium | reverse complement strand
GCTTTAGGCGAATCGCTAGCTGCCTTGTTAGGCTGAACTGGTTTGGCCTCTTGCTTTGGCTTTGACTCAGTTGTGGTTTCAGTGCTTTGATCTTCCCGGTTCTTATCCTGAGTGGTACGGCCCGGGCCGCGTCTTCTGCGGCTTCCGCCACGGCGGTTACTTGGACGGTTTCCGGTTTTAGCGTTTTTATCTGCCGGTTTGTTATCAGCATCTTTTTGCTGGGTTTCTTCGGCCTTGTCTTTAGGAGACACTTTTTTCTGGGCAGATTTCTTGCGTCCGGTAGCCTTACCGGAGGCTACCCTGCGTTGTTTTTGTTTCGGATTCCGTGACCTTGAGCGGTTAGCGCTGTTACGGTTTCTGCCAGAATTATTGCCAGAAGATTTTTGCTTGTTGTCCTTTTCGTTTTTCTCGTTTTCTTCATCCCTGGCCTTGTCATTTGATTTACTGGTGAAGATGCTGGTGAAAATCCGTTTAATGAAACCCGTTTCTACTGGCGCCACCGGTTTGGGGGCTTCTTCGCGCTGCGGAGCCGGTGAACTCGGTGTAATCTGTTTTACAGCCGGCTCAGCAATGTTTTGGTTACGGGATTCTGCCGTATTAAGTTCATTTGATTCCTCGGGTTCCTGGATCAGGTTGTAACTGGACTCTTCATCCTGTTTAATTTCATTTTGACGAATACGTTCAATCTCGTAGTGCGGGGTTTCCATGTTTTTGTTAGGAATCAGAACGACATCTACACGGTTGCGTTTTTCAATACCACGGATATCGACACGTTTTTCATTCAGCAAAAAGGTGCCGACTTCTACCGGTAACTGGGCGACAATGCGTGCGGTGTTTTCTTTTAACGCTTGCTCTTCAATGATGCGTAGAATCGAAAGCGACAGAGATTCGACACCACGAATGAATCCATGACCGGTACAGCGTGGACACAATTGCAGACTGGCTTCACCGAGTGAAGGGCGCAGGCGCTGACGTGACATTTCCAGCAGTCCAAAGCGGGATATGCGACCAATCTGAACACGTGCACGATCCTGTTTCATCGCATCTTTCAGACGGTTTTCGACTTCGCGTTGATGTTTGGCAGGAGTCATGTCGATAAAGTCGATTACAAATAATCCACCCAGGTCGCGCAGGCGTAACTGGCGGGCAATTTCGTCAGCAGCTTCCAGATTATTATTGAGTGCAGTTTCTTCAATATCGGCGCCCTTGGTTGAGCGCGCCGAGTTGATATCAATGGATGTCAGAGCTTCAGTGTGATCGATAACAATTGCACCGCCGGAAGGCAGGCGAACTTCACGCTGAAAAACCGATTCAATCTGGCTTTCTATCTGGTAGCGGGAAAATAATGGTACTTCATCGTCATAGAGCTTGAGCTTGCGCTCATACTTTGGCATGACCTGCTTGATGAAGTTCAGTGCCTGGTCAAAAGTACTCTTGTTATCGATGACAATTTCACCAATATCCGAGCGCAGGTGATCACGTATGGATCGTATAATGATGTTGCTTTCCTGGTATATCAGGAAAGGTGCCGGTTTTTCAGCGGATTTTTCAATCGCGTTCCAGAGCTGAATCAGGTAATCCAGGTCCCACTGCAGGTCTTCAGTATTTTTGCCTATACCGGCGGTTCTAACGATGACGCCCATGCCTTCAGGGATTTCCATCTGGCTCATGGCTTCGCGCAGTTCAGCCCTATCCTGGCCTTCGATACGCCGCGAAACACCACCAGCACGGGGGTTGTTTGGCATCAGCACCATGTAACGGCCGGCCAACGATATAAAACTGGTCAGGGCAGCCCCTTTGTTGCCGCGTTCTTCTTTTTCAACCTGAACGATGAGTTCCTGGCCTTCCTTGAGGGCATCCGCAATATTGGGACGGCCACCGGCCTCGATCGATTTTTCAGAAAAATAGCTGCGAGATATTTCTTTTAGGGGTAAGAAGCCATGTCTTTCGGCGCCGTAGTCGACAAAAGCGGCTTCCAGACTGGGTTCAATTCGAGTGATTTTGGCTTTGTAGATATTGGCTTTTTTCTGTTCCCGGCCTGCTGTTTCGATATCAAGGTTGAACAGTTTCTGGCCATCCACAATGGCAACGCGCAACTCTTCCTGCTGAGTTGCATTGATAAGCATTCTTTTCATGTTGTAAAAAACTCTGTAAAGGTGCGTCCCGGGTGATTTGGCTAAGTGACTCTTTTTATTTTATTTTTCAGAGTCGAAAAAAAGATATAAGCGGATGATTATCATCCGGTACCAAATGTAACAGCAGGGGCGTCACACAAATTCTGTAAAATTACCACGCTTATTAGCGGGATCTGTATAATGTTCATTCTGAAGTGAAACAGGGCAGCGTAAGCAGCGCTTGAAATGGGCCGACTATCGGCACTTGATGCTTTAGTTTGGGTAATCCTGTTACCACCAGCAGCTAGAACTAGTTGCAATATATCAGTCTGTTAGTCGACAGGCAATTCAAAAATTTCTTTAAAGGCGTTATCTAAATGTCGGAACCGGCAGGAAAAAAAGTGGTATTGATGACAATCGAGCCCGATTATGCCGGGCAGCGACTGGATAATTTCCTGATGCGCATCCTCAAGGGTGTGCCAAAAAGTAAAATCTATAAAATAGTGCGCAAAGGTGAGGTTCGGGTAAACAAGGGCAGGGTAGCGGTTAATTATCGTTTGAATAGTGGCGATATCGTCAGACTCCCACCGGTACGACAGTCTCAACCTGATCAAAATCAACCGCATAATGGCCTAAAAAAGTCGCTAAAAGATGCGATCTTGTTTGAAAATAACGAAATAATCGTGCTCAACAAGCCATCAGGCATGGCTGTTCATGGAGGCAGCGGTATCAGTTTCGGTGTCATTGAGACCCTGCGTGCGATGCGACCCGAGGAAAAGTCACTGGAGTTGGTGCATCGTCTTGATCGTGAAACCTCGGGTTGCCTGTTAATTTCAAAAAAACGCTCGGCACTGAAAAAACTGCATGACCTGATCCGTGAAGACGGCATCGAGAAAAAATACCAGGCATTGGTGCAGGGTGACTGGGGGAAAAAAACATCACTGAAGATTGATGTGCCCTTGAGAAAAAACAGCCTGAAAGGTGGTGAACGCATTGTCCGGGTTGATCCAGAGGGCAAACCGTCTCTGACCTATTTCAGCATTCTTGAAAAATTTCAGGATGCCATGCTGGTGGAAGCGTTGCTGAAAACCGGCCGCACCCACCAGATTCGGGTTCATTTGCAGTATGCAGGTACGCCGATATTGGGTGATATCAAGTACGGAAATGAACAGGCCAATCGAAAGATGAAGTCGGTTGGGCTATACAGGCTGTTTTTACATGCGGCCAGCCTGGCTTATACGGATCCTGAATCTGGTAAACTGATGCTGTTCAAAGCCCCGATGGATAACGAACTTGAAGAGGTTTTGTCGGTCTTACGCCAATGAAATACGATTTGCTGGTTTTTGATTGGGATGGCACGCTGATGGACTCAGTGGCAAAAATAGTGGCCTGTACTCAAGCGGCCGCGCGCGATCTGGAAATTGAGGTGCCGGAATTTGAACAGGCCAAGCAAATCATTGGCCTGGGTCTGCATGAAGCCATGGCCAGGCTGTTTAATATCACCGATGAAAAGCAGGTTCAGGCTGTAGCTGAGCGTTATCGCTATCATTTTCTTGGTGATGAACCGACACCTGAAACCCTTTTTGCCGGTGCGGAGCCATTATTGGCTGAATTGGAAAACCAGGGCTATATGCTGGCCGTTGCAACCGGAAAGAGTCGGCGTGGACTGGATCATGTGCTTGAAAAAACCTCACTGACCAGTGTCTTTCACGTCACCCGCTGTGCCGATGAAACATTTTCAAAACCCAATCCCCAGATGCTCAATGAGATCATGGAATTTACCGGTGTCGGCGCAGATAAAACCCTGATGATCGGTGACACTGAGTACGATATGCTGATGGCCGGTAATGCTGGAACTGATGGCCTGGGCGTAACTTATGGCGTGCATGACCGGCCTCACCTCATGCGGCATGGCGCATTGGACTGTATTGATCGTCTGGATGAATTGAAACGTTGGTTAGAGGATTAGTTGATTAAATAATTATCGAGATATCTCACTGCGGTCGAGATGACAAAAGTAAATTTATTGTTATTTTGAACAGAGTCGAGAAATCTTTAGTTTTTTGTATTTAGCACATTATGATATTTCCAAGAGAGAGAAACATGACCGATAAAAATGCTGACCAGAAACCTGAAGGCTGGGAACGGCCATTGATTGAAAAGTTGGCCATGAAGCAGTTGGACGAATCGCGACGTTCACGCCGTTGGGGCATATTCTTTAAATCACTGGCCTTTTTGTACGCGTTTGTTTTGCTTGGCCTGATGATTCCCAGTGACTTCACAGATACCAAGATGAACAAGGAGGGTCATACGGCGGTTATTGAAATCAAGGGGCTTATCTCAGATGAAACTGAGGCCAGTGCTGATAATGTCATTGCCGGCATGCGTGATGCCTTTAAGGACAAAAACACCAAGGCGGTGATTTTAAGAATCAATAGCCCCGGGGGCAGCCCGGTACAGTCGAGTTATATTCACGACGAGATTATCCGTCTGAGTGAAAAGCATGAAGATATTCCTGTGTATGCGGTTGTGACCGATATCTGTGCTTCCGGCGGTTACTACATTGCTTCGGCAGCAGACCAGATTTATGTTAACAAATCGAGTATTGTCGGCTCGATTGGTGTCCTGCTTGATGGTTATGGTTTTGTCGACTCGATGAAAAAGATTGGGGTTGAGCGTCGACTGATGACAGCTGGCGAACATAAGGCTCTTCTAGATCCATTCTCACCGCTTAAGGAATTTGATCAGCAGCACCTGCAAGTATTGCTTGATGAATTGCACACTCATTTTATCGAGGCGGTAAAGACGGGTCGTGGAAACCGTCTGAAGGATAATGAGAATATATTTTCCGGCTTGTTCTGGAGTGGTGAAAAAAGTATTGAATTGGGTCTTGCTGACGGTTTTGGCAGCAGCAGTTATGTTGCCCGCGAAATTGTAAAAGCGGAGGAACTCAAGGATTTTACCAAGCGTGAAGATGTCTTCGAGCGCTTTGCCGAGCGTCTGGGCGCGAGTATTTCCGATGGCCTGATAAAAGCCACTGGCATTTCCTCTCAGCCTTCGT
>JARRJW010000137.1:0-5193 GCA_037388785.1 Gammaproteobacteria bacterium | reverse complement strand
TGGTAAATGCTTGCCATAAACACTGACACTTTCACCAACCTGAGCTGCCAGTTCCCTGGTAGGAGTTAAGACCAATGCTTTTACAGGACGACTACCTTTTTCCTGGGCTTGTTGCTGAATTAATTGCAGTAAGGGCAAAGTGAATGCGGCAGTTTTACCGGTGCCGGTCTGCGCGCCAGCCAGAATATCCTTACCCTGTAAAACAATCGGGATTGCCTGGTTTTGGATAGGTGTTGGATTGCTATAGCCCTGTTCAGACACAGCACGAAGAATATCAGCCGAAAGGCCGAAGTTATCAAATGACATGATGGAGATGCTCCTGAATCCTACCAGACCAGGCTTGTGCCCAGTTACGATCCAGGTAAAAAATTCGAATAATGAAATAACCAACGAAATGTTGGATAAATGAAATTGGTACTGACCGAAAAGTACCTAAGTTAAATTTATAATAACAGAAAGCCATACAACATTGATATGTTTATTTTTGAATTTAGTCACATAGTGATGGCTACAATTCAGCAGTTACACAAATAACTAATGACGATTGTCTTTGACTTATGCTTTTATAAGGCATAGTATCTAACACGTTTGAAGTGCGACCTATCTATTTATGCACAGTTTCACGAAGTCCTACCTATTTGTACCTCGTTCTGATTTTCATAAGTAAAAAGCAACACATTTCATCTTCATCGCCTGAATAAGGCTCACATTCTTATGAAAAATAAAGGAAAAGACTATGTCTAAAACTCAAGGTACAGTTAAATGGTTTAATGAAGCAAAAGGTTTTGGTTTTATTGAACGCGAAGGCGGCGCCGACGTATTTGCTCATTTTAAAGCAATTAGTGGTGACGGTTTTAAAACGTTGGCAGAAGGTCAACAAGTTGAATTTAACGTGACTGATGGTGCTAAAGGCCCACAAGCTGAAAACATCACAGTTATCTAAAGCTTTTGTAAATGCACAGCGAAAGCTGTGCATTTCATATACCTGAATAGCAATTCACCACTTTCTGTAAACAACCCCTCATTGGTTTAAGCGCATTGATTACTCTATCTGTTCGTGGATTATCAAAATCCACTTCTGAAGAAAGCCTGACAACGGTGTTCTCTGAATATGGCGTTGTACGTTCACTCAAACTCGTCAAAGATCTTTACACAGGAGATTGCAAGGGGTTTGCCACTATTTCGATGGAAGGTCATGAGGCGCGTGCTGCCATGACAGCCCTAAACAATACCCTGCTGGACGGAAGCTTTGTCCGTGTTATGCCTGAGCGTGATATCAAGAAACGCGGAAAAAGACGCTACTAAATTTTTCCTGTTATCCGCTGCCGCCGGTTTTTCGAATTGACCTTACGGCCCGGAATCGTATAACTTAATAATTTTGTAAAATCCCAGATCTAAATAGATTCCTTAATCCACACACTGGTGATTCGTGGCATCGCTATGAAAACGCTCTTAAGAAAATTATTCTGGTTTATTCTTCATCACTTTGAAAAAGGCGATGAACCTTTCATGTATAAAACATCCAATCGTGTAATATTAATTGTAGTTGGATTATTGTTTTTAGCTCTGAGCCTGATTGTTATTTTCTTCTCCAAATATATGGATGGCTATGGATACCTGATCCCTTCCACGATATTTTTCCTGGTAGGCTTTGTCTGTAATGTTATTGGCCTGCTTGGAACTGATCGGGCAGTGGCTAAAATATGGGGATCACGTTAGTAATAATAAGGTCACCTGCTAAACCTGCAATATCAATATTGCTCCAGGTATTATAATCATTGGCTTAAACAAGCACTTCCAATAATGGAAGACAATAATTGTTAAGGTTTTTAATTATCTTCTTCAATTACTTCAATAAAATTTTCAATTCCAACATTAGTTAATACATCTTTTATCAATTCTGGTGGATTGGAAATAACCAGGGAAACATCTTTTTCATTCAAATCTTTTGCTTGTGACACCAAAGACCTGATACCAATTGAAGCTATGAATTCCAATCGAGACAAATCGATTATGATGGATTGAATAGTTTCAGAAAGAAATTTTGGGAACTCCAGCTCAAAAATTCTGTTTCCCATCATATCCCAACGACCAGCAACAAATAACCTGAGCTGGGTTTCACTGATTTCTTGTTTTTCCAGTTTCACCTATTCACCTTATTTAAAGTTTTACATATTTTTTTAATATGCCATTATTAGAGAGGCTAATATCAGCGAGTTAAAAAAACAATAACTATTTTCCTTACTATTGTTAAAATCACCTAAAACAACTTTCGATGAAATTCTTAATCACGTCAGACCATCATTACAACCTGAAACAGTTTGACTGGCTGGAAAAAGTTTCAAGTAATTTTGATGGTTTAATTATTGCCGGAGATTTACTCAATATTGGCTCTAACCTGGATTTAAATGTACAAATATTAGTCATCAGCAAATACCTGAAAAGAATCAGCAACAACACACAATTGTTGGTTTGCTCCGGGAATCATGACGGCAATGAAAAAAATGATTCCGATGAATTTATCGCTCCATGGCTTAAAAAAATAAAAAGTCCATCGCTACATGTAGACTGTGACAATATACATTTTGACGATTATTTATTTACCATTTTTCCATGGTGGGATGGTGACAAAACCAAAGCTGAAGTCTGCCAACAATTTTTGGAAACCCATAAAATTGAGCGCAAGCATTGGGTATGGATATACCATTCACCACCGGAGAATTCTCCCACAAGTTGGAACGGCAAGCGCTTCATTGGTGATGATTTTCTAAACCAATGTATTAGCGAATATCAGCCACTACTGGTTATTACCGGGCATATTCACGAAAGCCCATTCAAGCCTGATGGGTCATGGTTTGATAAAATTGGTAACACATGGATTATAAATGCCGGTAACTACATCAGTGAGATACCACCTCATATGATTCTTGATACGACTAATATGAATATTGAATGGCATTCGCTGGCAGGTAGTGAACAGTTAGAGATGCATCTTTAAATTTTCAGTAATCCGGTGTATCTCTCTGGCTGTCGGCTCTTTTTAAAATTGAGGATTCATTTTGATTTAGCAAAGTGGATAAAACCTCTTCTACCATATCAAGATGCCCATGCCCTTCAAATTGACGTTTTACATCAACCAGGTACTGGGTAAGGTTAAACAGGCGAACCGCCAGAATTCTGGATATATGCCAGTTTATCTCAGGATGTTTATCACAGAGGCTTTTAGGTGAATCAATTCGATAAAATGTCGAATTTCTAAGACACTCAACAGAGGCAGTATGAACATGATCCAAAAGCAATGCCATTTCACCGAAAACAGCGCCTTTTTCATCAATAATTGCGACCTCATAACCTTTTTGGGTAACTTTAACCGCCCCGTCTTTCAAAAAATATATTGAATTTGTTCTTTCGCCTTCATGAAGTAGCAGCTCACCAGATTCAATAGTGACTACAGGGAAATCTTTTAAATCGTTCTCAATCTTCATGAGTTTGCCCAAACCTTATGAGAATCTACATTTGTAAATGTTTTGATACGAATGTCAAACGAATTTTGGAAAATCACAACCTGAAAACAGTCATGTTATTGCTCAAAACTGCATGAACTCCAGTAATTCAGACAGACTGTTTGTATCTATATCTGGCTGATATAAACCATCAGGATATTTTTCACCTGGTAAAAAACGACCGGTCCTGATCAGGGCGGTTCGCATACCGATTGATGCTGCTCCCTGAATATCCGTATCTGGCCTGTCACCGATCATCAGACAATCACGAGGTAATAGATTCATTCGCTTTAGCGCCATCTGATATAGAAGCGGGTAAGGTTTACCAATGGTTATTGGTTTCGCACCGGTTGCAACCACAATTGGCGCAACAAGCGCGCCTCCACCCGGTAAAACCCAATGCTCTCCAGCACGTGTCGCATCAACTGTATTATCCGGATTGGTACTTATCAGTTTGGCTTGCTTTTTCATTATTAGGTTTATAGCAACCGATAAAGATTCATAGTCAATCCCTGCCCCTTCTCCAATGACAACAAAATCGGCATTTTTACTATCTATGTTGCCAACTTTTTGAAGTGACTTATGCAAGCCTTCTGCACCAATGGCATAATAGCTGAAATTTTGTTTTTGCTGGCTTAGCCATAAAGCAGTCGCTTCTCCACTGGTGACAATATTTTCGATATCGGGACAGGCAAATCCCATTAAAGTCATTTTTTCTACGATTTCTTCTGGTAACCTGATTGGATTATTGGTGATAAAACAGTGTGGTATGTCAGCGATCGATTCGATAAACGTGATCGCATCAGCTATCGGCTTATCCCCATGGTAGAGAATGCCATCCATATCGATCAATATCCCCGCAACAGGATGTTTTTCAGGTTTAAGAAAAAAATGCATCGGTTATTTTCAGCCTTGCTGACTATCAGTTTCAGTCGCTACTGGCTACAGTCTAATGTTTATCCATCAAGTAATACATTATCAACTAAAATCCAGATCTATCTTTATATAGCGAGAGACCGTTCCTATACTATATTTTAATAAACTTAATATTGTTCAATATTCTATGAAAAAATTTATCTTACTTATTCTGCTCAGTATTTTTAGTTTGAGTCTCTACGCCAGCCATCATTCCCAGAATGTTGAAATGATATTGGCCTCTGATAACAAACCTGAAGGCATTGTTTTTGAACTACTAAGCTGGGATGAAAACACCTGGACATGGGCTGCTCCACTATTAAAAGATTACAGAGAAAAGCTATTGGCCAAGTATCCTGATATTGATATTGCTGTTGTTTCACATGGTGGGGAACAGTTTCAATTAACCAAGGCAGAAGCAGTGAATCAGCCTTTGGCGATAGAAACACTTCAGACATTGTCGAATGAAGGGGTAAATCTCTATGTTTGTGGTACGCACTCATCCTGGAAAAACATATCAGAAGACAGCTATATCGATATTGTCAATGTCTCGCCAAGTGGACCTGCCAGAATTAATGATTATCTCAATCTTGGCTACACCAGAGTCCTGCTTAGAAAACCAGGAAAAGACTAATCTCTCCGATAACGTGTTACGACATGATAAAAGTCATCGTTGCTGACATAACCACGTTGGATGTTGATGCCATAGTCAACGCTGCCAATAGCAGCCTTTTGGGTGGTGGCGGTGTTGATGGTGCTATTCACAGAGCCGCAG
>JARRJW010000136.1:0-13515 GCA_037388785.1 Gammaproteobacteria bacterium | reverse complement strand
AATTCTCCAGTTTCGTTGCTTTGTCGTTATCACCAATGCTGGCCTCCAAGCTACTGCATGCCCCCGGAGAAGATAACTGGCTAACAGGTCGTATAGATGCCGGCTACAATGCATTGCAGAAAGGCTATCATGCGTTGCTGGCACTGGCATTGCGGCATAAATGGTTACTGGTTGTTATCTTCATCGGTACTGCAGGTGCTGCAGTATGGTTGCTGGACCAGATCCCGAATGAATACACGCCCAAGGAAGACCGTGGCGCCGTCTTTGTGTTGGTCAATGGTCCGGAAGGGGCTTCATATGAAAAAATGAGTCAATACATGAACGAGGCCGAGCAGCGATTGATGCCACTGGTTGAGAATGGCGAAGTCACGCGTTTGCTGGTGCGTGCGCCAAGGGCTTTTGGTAACGTTGCCATCTTCAATACCGGCATCATGATTCTTGTACTTGATGACTGGGATAAGCGCCGTTCCGCGTTTGAGATCATGAATGAAATTCGCACCGAGCTCAGTGATCTGCCTGGTGTCAAGGCCTTCCCCGTTATGCGCCAGGGCTTCGGCAAGCGTATTCAGAAGCCTCTGCAATTCGTTATTGGCGGCGGTACCTATGAGGAACTTGCCGAGTGGCGCGATATCCTGCTTGCCAGAATCGATGAAGATAACCCCGGACTGGTCGGTCTTGACTGGGACTACAAGGAAACCAAGCCACAGCTACAGGTAGTCATCAATTACGACCGCGCGGCCGAGCTTGGTGTAACAGTCAGTCATATCGGACGAACCTTGGAAACCATGCTCGGTTCGCGTCAGGTCACCACTTACATTGAGGACGGCCAGGAATATGATGTGCTGCTGGAAGGCGAACGAGCTGAGCAGCGTTCACCCACAGATATCCAGAACATTTACGTGCGCTCAGAGCGTTCCGGTGAACTGGTACCGCTGTCCAACGTGGTTGAACTGGTTGAATTCGCTGACTCAATCAAGCTTAACCGCTATAACAAGGTACGCAGTATCACGCTGCAGGCCAATCTCGCCGAAGGCTATTCATTGGGCGAAGCTTTGAGCTATATGGAAGGACTGGTCAAAGAGTATCTGCCAGGCGAAGCGATCATTGACTACAAGGGACAGTCACGCGATTACAAATTCTCCAGTGAGTCGCTTGTCTTGTTCGAAAGCTGGATCCACCCTTTTATCATTATGCTGACAGTACCCTTTGCAATGACAGGGGCTCTTATCGGTCTTTATTTCACCGACCAGACATTGAACCTTTACAGCCAGATAGGACTCATTATGCTCGTCGGGCTGTCAGCCAAAAACGGTATCCTGATCGTAGAATTTGCCAACCAGTTACGCGACATGGGCAAGGGTGTTCACGAAGCGCTTGTTGAAGCAGCGGACACGCGGTTACGCCCAATTATTATGACTGGCATTACCACAGCTGCCGGTTCAGTGCCCTTGATCATTTCCTCAGGTGCCGGTACTGAAACGCGACTGGTTATCGGCGTTGTCATTCTTTCAGGCGTTGTTGTCGGCACACTCTTCACGCTGTTTATTGTCCCTGTAGCCTATGATCTTTTTGGCCGATTCAGTGACTCACCCAAAGCGGTGGCACGCAAACTGGAAAAAGAACTTGAGGGTTAGCCGTTCAGTGTTCAGCGCCAGTTTTAAAAGCTGTTAAAACACCTTTTCAAGAGGTGAGTTCAGCACGGGTAATGCCTTTTTAAAAATATTTTCCACTGTTTCCTTGCTGAAAACCAGGAACCCATAGCCATTATAGTGAGGCAATTTCCTTGCAAGCGCATTAATGACAGCTGGCCGCTGTGCACCGATAAAGCCAAGAGGTTGGCGCATTGTGTCAGCATCGAGCATGACCAATACATGCTTATTAAATGAGAAGTCTTGCTTGTCAAAATTGACTTCCCGGTTACTTGTCATTTTCTGGAAACCGGTATTGAAACGATCAGCTGATTTTTCAAGTAAGCGGTTATTCCAGCCCAGTAGCCAGGTGGTTCCCTCAGAGGGTATTTCAGTCAGACTTTTATCACTGACCAGTTCGACATTGCCGTAACGCTTCTGCCAGCTAGTGGCCAATGCCTGCCATGCTGAACGTTCCTTTTCACTGGCCTGTTCCGGATAAACCAAAACCTGTTTTTGTGCGCCAAACATTCTGCCCAGTGATGCCGGCCGTTCAGTTTGGCTTAGCAGGCGGAAAATATCATAATCCGGATCAATGCTGACCCGGACAGGGCGTTGATCGAAAACCAGCTTGACCTGAAGCTGTTTGTCCTTCATTGACACCCGGTGCAGGAATGTTTCACTCGCCTGCTCAAAAGTGATACGAATTGGCAGTTCCAGCGGGTATGCATCCCCGACCTGGACCTGGGATAGCTGCAGGTTTAACAGGTACCCGGATGCAACCTCAGTCAATTTGGCTTCATCAAGCATCAATTCCGGTGCGCCGGCGCGGTTAACCCAGTGCTTCAGAAAAACCTGCGGATCCAGTTTGCTGTTTTGAGCCAGGGACTGTATCAGCTGCTGAAACGATGCCTCTTTGAATTGAAACCTTTCCCAGAAATCAGCTATGTTCCGGTAGAACAGTTCATCACCCAAATGCCTGCGCAACATATGAAACAACATCAGTGATTTACTGTAACCGATTGCCTGGCTGGCCTGATCATGTCGACTGGTAAATGCTTTCAATGGGAAATCGCGCTGATTGGCGGCAAAATTTGCATATTTTTCCAGTGCCTTGCGACGGTACTCCTTGTCACTGCCCCGCTGCTCGCTGGAGTAGTGATCCGCCATGTAGGCTGTCAGCCCTTCACTCCAATTACCCTCTTGGTAATTAATGTAAACACCATTACCCCACCAGTTATGAAGGATTTCGTGCGGTAGCGAAGTGTACAGGATAAACGGCAAGCGAATGACCCTAGACCCCAGCAAAGTAAACGACGGCATGCCATAACCCGTCTGGTAACGGTTTTCGACAATGGCAAACTTGTCATACGGATAGTTTCCAATCAAACGACTGTATTGTTTAATAAAACCGGCACTGTGAGAGAGGTACTTGTCAGCCAGAGACTTGTCTTTGTTGAAGAAGTAAACTTCCAGCAAAATTTTCCTGCCATCAACATCTATTTTCTGACTGAATCGCTGGAAGGGGCCGCCAACCATGTAAAGATTGTCCTGCGGTTTATTCAGTTGAAAGCGAACACCATCTGCTGATTTTTCAGGGGCGCCCTGAGTGATAATCTGCCAGTCGTCTGGCAATTTAACGTATAGATCAAAGGTAAACAGCGGGTAATCTGCAAAACGCGGGTACCAGGCACTGCCACCATCGAGATAGAGCATCTCATCGTTAAAAATAACATCAGGCATACCGAAAAGATCATTCTTTTCTTTGTTGCCGATAAAACCCTGGTATTTAAGTAGAACCTTTCGATTCTCAGCCAGTCTGCTTAACTGGTATATTCGGAATTGTCTGTCAGGAGAATCATTGATAACCGTTAGTTCACCACCCTCCACAGACAGTTTCAGGCTCCTGTTTAAGGCAAAAGATACAGATTCGGTTTCTTCAGGTAGCTGGATAACGTTTTTGACGTCAAGGAAAGATCGCTCCGGGTCAACTTCCACCTGCATGGAATGATGAAGCGTATTTGCCAGCAAAGATTCCGGCAACATGGTTAACACAAGCAATAGAATGATGGTAATGAATTTATGAACAGAAAAGGTAAACTGCTTTTCTCTCAGCAACATGGCTTTTTATCCCGTTATCTGCCTTTTTATGTTGGAGTACCGGTTCTGATATTAGTTGCACTGATGTTGTCATTTGCTGTCAACGCCTTTTCTTCCCGACCGGACAACAATGAGCCCATTCAACCGATACCTGCCGACCAGTTAACCACCTTTAACCTAGGCCATGGAAAAACACTGGCAGACATCATTGAGTACGAAAACCAGGCCAGGCTGTTTTTTGTTGGTGAAAGCCATACCCGCCTGGATCATCACCTGGTTCAGCTGGCCACGCTGGAAACCCTGTTTCAGCAGAATCCCAACGTGGTTCTCGGCGTGGAGTGGTTCCAACAACCATTCCAGCCTCATCTTGATGATTACATCAACGGTAATATCAGCGAAGCACAAATGTTGCATCTCACCGAATATTACAACCGCTGGCGATACGATTATCGACTCTATCAACCTATCATGCAGTTTGCACGCAAACACAAAATACCGGTTATTGCGTTAAACGCGTCGGCCGAAGTTAACCGTGCAGTTAATGAATATGAACTGGATGAGTTACCTGAAAACCTTAAATCCCAGTTACCTGATTCCTACGATTGGAGTGACAAAGCCTATGAACAGCGGTTACGCGATACATTTAATTTGCACCCGGAGTTTTCTGGAAAGTTTGAAGACTTCTATAAAGGGCAATTGACCTGGGATGAAAGTATGGCTTACCGTGCAGCTTCTTTCCTGAAAGACAACCCCGAACACCGTATGCTTGTACTGGCCGGAAGTGGTCACATCGAATATGGCTCAGGCATTCCAAACAGGGTTAAACGTCATATCGATATACCCCAGGTATCTATTTTGATAACGGATGGCCGTGACAAGCTCGACAAAGAAGTGGCGGACTATCTGGTTATCTCCAGAGAAAAAACGGTGCCTGCCAATGGTTTGATTGGTGCCTTTCTGGAGACAATTGATAACCGGCTGACCATTACAGACTTTTCAAAAAACAGTGCTGCTCGTGATGCTGGCATTCCCAAGGACAGTATCATCGTCAGCGTCGATGACAACCCGGTCAATACCTTTGCAGATTTCAAAATAGCCGTCCTAAACAAAAAACCTGGCGATCAAATCAAGCTAGGCTACCTGGCAAACCCTGAAAAAAAGAGCACTCTAATCAAGACCGCCAGCTTCGACCTCAGGTAAGCATGAACCAGAATCAACTCTAAAGTTCAGCTTTAACCTGCCGATTAAATCATTAATGACTTCCATCAGACAAAAAAACCGCCCACAACACACAGGCATGATCTGTGCGGAAAAACCGATCCTGATTATCGAAGACCAGAAATCCCTGGGAATCATGCTGCAGGATATGATAAGTGAACGCTGGTCCTGCGATATCCACCTGGCATCGACACTCGAAGAAGCCACCAAACTTCTGAACGAAAACAATCAGTACCTAGTTGCCTTGAGCGACCTTAACCTACCCGATGCCCAATATGATAAAATTCTTGATACTTTAAAAGCCTTCAAGATTCCAACCGTAGCACTTACCGGAGAGTTTGGAGGTGAACTGCGCGAAAAAATTCTCAGCAAAGGTGTTGTCGACTATGTTCTTAAGGACAGTATTAATGCCTATAGTTACGTTGTCGATCTGCTTGGACGCCTGATCAAGAATAAATCTATTAAAACCCTGGTCGTTGATGATTCCAAACCCATACGACTTATGCTGAAAGAGCTGCTGGAACTCAATGGCCTACAGGTTATCACTGCAGAAAACTGCAACGATGCCATCAAGTGCCTGAAAAAGCACCATGATATAAAGTTGATACTTACAGATTACAACATGCCCGATAAAAATGGCGTCGAGCTGACGGTTGCCGTAAGAAAAAAATTCGGCAAGGAAAAGCTGGCAATCATCGGCATATCGGAAGCACACGGCACAAATACAACGGCCAGTTTTCTTAAAAACGGCGCCAATGACTTCATTCATAAACCTTTAAATTTTGAAGAAGTGATTACCAGGGTCAATCAGAACCTCGATATGCTTGGCCTGTTGGAAGAAAATTACAAAGCCGCCAACTATGATTTCTTAACCCAGCTTTATAACCGCAGAGCATTTTTCAGGATTGGACAGGAAACAGTGGAAGCCGCATTTGCCAAAGGCAAACCGATCACAGTTGCCATGCTGGATATCGATTTTTTCAAGAAGGTCAATGACACTTATGGACACGATGTTGGAGACATTGTCTTATCCCAGTTTTCACAAATACTAGCCAAGCATTTTCATGACCAGCTCACTGCCCGCCTGGGCGGAGAGGAATTTGCTGTTGTCATGACGGGCATTCCTTCCAGCCTTGCCGAAAAACGACTTGAGCGCCTCAGGACCACAGTTGAGGAAACTGTTTTTGATGAGGATGGCACATCGATACATGTCACCAGTTCAATTGGTGTGGTTAACAGCCAGGACAACAATGATCTGGATGAATTGTTACTGATAGCTGACAGGCAACTCTATACTGCCAAAGAAAGCGGTAGGAACTGCATTATCATTGATTAGGCTTGAATAATCTTAATCCGTATAATCTGCCTGTTACGCTACTTTTTTTTGAAAACGCCTCTTGTCATACCAGTTCAGGTAAACCGAGCCAGCCTTGTAGATCACAACGACCAGCAAGATAAATATCAACAAGTTTCCAAAGATATGCATTTAAGGTTCTAAAATATTTTGCCAGGGAATTTAGTCTCAGGTTTTTTCAAAGCGTTCCCGCAGGTCATGAGCAAACCCCCTGCCAGCCTCTTCATAGATATTAAAGACCAGTTCCACACCAAGTTTCCTTAATTCAATGGCCTGGTCCGGATACATGGTCGTAGCCGCAAAACGGCATTTAACACCTTTTTCCATAAGACGTTTTGCCGCCGAAATATTCGCCTGGTGATTCGGCAGGCATAATACGACCCATTTTATGTTTTCAAGCAAACCGGTGGCTCTTGACCAAAGGTCAGGGTTAGTACCATCTGCCCTCACTATCAAGTGATTAGCCTCTTTGTGTTTTTGAATATTTTTTTCATCCAGATCAATACCCAATACCCGCCCGGGATATTGTTCGTCAAAAGTTTTATATGCTGCACTGCCAAGACGACCCATGCCGACAATGACAACCTCGACATGCGCTGCATGTAGATCATCATCATCGTCCAGCCGGGAATTTCTCTGCAGGGATTTTAATTGTTCACGCCATTTCGAATATAAAGTATCACCGCGTGTCGCCAACGGTGCTGCCAAAATGAAAGACAGGGCCAGCAAGATGGCCAAAACCGCCAACCATTCCTTTGGTAATAGTCCCGTTGACACGGCTATTGCCCCGACAATCAAGCCAAATTCACTATAATTTGCCAGGTTGAGGGAGGCTTGCCAGGCTGGCCTGGCCCGAAGTTTGAATAAACTGAACAAGCCAAAATACAGGGCAATTTTAACTGGCAGGAATACAAGCAATATTAAAGCGGCAAACAACTCGGACCAACCTGGCATTGCCGTCATGCCGACGCTTAAAAAGAAGCCCACCAGGAAAATATCCTTAAAACTCATTAGGGATTTTGCTAGTTCTTCTGACTTAGCATGACTGGTTAACAGCATGCCAAACACCAGGGCCCCAAGGTCTGCTTTCATACCCAGCATTTCAAAAAGGTCGGCACCGCCAAGAGCCAGCACAATACCATACAGCACAAGTAATTCACCATGGCCAGTAAGCTCAAGACCTTTTTGCAGAACATGCCTGAAAGGGATCAGCAATAACAGGCTCAATGCCCATACGGAAGGCATTTTATCGGCGGACATAGCGATAAAGACCACGGCTGCAATATCCTGGATAATCAAAACCCCGATTGATACCCGACCGTGGCGCGCACCAAAAGCACCAATCGATTCCAGTATTTTTATAGCAAAGACCGTGCTTGAAAAAGATAATGCGAAGCCGATAAAAATAGCTGTTGTGTGGCCAAGGTCAACAAACATGGGCACGCTGAGCTTGGCCAGAAAAAGGATAAACAATGTCATAAGCAGGGTTACTGCAGCCATGTGTATGCCTGCTACAGCCCAGACTTCGGTTCTCACCAGGGCACTGATTTTAAGCTTCAGTCCAATAGTAAAAAGTAACAGCGTGACGCCCAAATCTGCTGCTTCATACAAAAATTCACCGCTTTCAGCGCCAACTGCATGCAGAAAAAAACCGGCAATAAGAAAACCGACCAAAGGTGGTAACCCTATAACCTTAACGCCCAGACCAAATACGAATGCGATGGCAATCCATAAAGGGTCCTGGGGGTTAATGGTAAGAAGCAAATTTTCCATCGTGATACGGGCCTGGGCTATTGGTTAATATGCGGCTATTTACTATATCAGTTTAGCCAATTAATACTGAATAGTGTGTGCTTTTCGAGAACTCATCCGTCATTTAACAGTCAACATATCTAGTCGATTTAAATTCCGGTTTTATGACAGAAGCCTGATAAAAGGAGAATTAAAATGTTTAATGCAGAAGCATTACTGAGCCAGTTTCTTGGAGCCGACACCCAGGCCACGCTAAACAAAGGCAAAGACTACATCAGCCAGAATGCCGGCTCTCTTGCCAGTGGTGCAGCCATCGGAGGGCTTGGTGGATACATGCTCGGATCAAAAAACGGTAGAAAAGTGGCGAAAAAAGCCGCTACTTACGGTGGCATGGCCCTGTTGGCAGGATTAGCCTACAAAGCCTACAAGAACTATCAAAACCCCAATCAAAATTCAGCCCAGAACCCGAACGCAAGCTCTGCGGCAGCAACTGACATGAGCAACGTTCCAGCATCCTTTCAGATCGAAGCCCAAACAGGTACCCGCAGCTTTGGTGCGACGTTAATCAGCGCAATGATTGCAGCGGCCAAGGCTGATGGGCAAATTGATGGCGTTGAGCACCAGGCGATTTTTTCCAAGATTGAAGAACTCAACCTGGACAATGATGAAAAGGCTTTTCTTTTTGACCAGTTAAATAACCCGGTGAGTATCGATGCCCTGGTCTCAGCTGCATCCACTAAAGAGCAAGCCGTGGAAATCTATGTTGCATCACTGGTGGCTGTTGATGTCGATACCGCTGCCGAAAAAGCCTATCTTTCCATGCTTGCTGCACGTTTGGGGCTTGAAGAAGACCTGGTCAATCATATTCATAGTACGATTGAGCAGGAAACCAGTTAATTAACGCGATTTGCCTGCTGCTCGCCGGCCCAGATAGGTGCCTGCTTTTCTGCGAATAAATTGATGAACAATTCCATTCGATCCTGCACACTGGGTGCTTCGAGCAGCAGCTGTTTCTCACTGACAGTAAAATTTAAAACCAGCACAAGGTTGTTTACGACTTCTTCAATATGCGCTTTGTTCAACGCATCCCAGTCAACCTGCATTTGATGGCGATCAAAATAGTTGTGTAATTTAGCCATGAAATCCTTAACATCAGCTGGTGCTACATCCTGTGTCTGATAATCCTGCTGAAAGCCAGTCCAATCAGCAACCACGCGTCTGAAACCGCTTTCTACAGGCAGTTCCTCGACAATACGATAACGGCATATCCCGGAAAGCATGATGTTGACATTGCCATCCTTTCTTTCTCTGTACTGTCGAATACGTCCGGCACAACCGATACGGTAAGTATCATTATCAGAACCACTTTCTTTTGGTTGTATCAGACCAAGTAATTGGTCTGATTTGAGCGCATCAAGAAACATGGATAGCTCTGCAGGCTGTGATGCTGTCAATGGCAGTTCACCTCCCGGTAGCAATGCATTCTCAAGGACATAAATTGGCAATTCCCTGGGCAACTTTTCGAATGGTTGTGTGAGCGGATATTTAGGCTTCATTATATGATTCTTGGTATAAGCTTATACTCTCGTCCTTGGGATTTTAAACAGCGCAAACCTGAGTGACTACTGAGCATAATAAATTCAAAAGATCTGTCGCAAAGCGAGAGATGACATTACAGGAATTAATCAGTTTTCCTTAGTAATTATCGTCGAACCGAGAAGACAAAAGCCCTCAGAATTATAAGTTTAAGGCAGCATCAGTCCACGAATGGTAAAAAACAGCACTGCAGCCATCAAGCCTGAAGCCGGAACCGTGATTATCCATGCAGCTATAATTTTTAGGAACGCTGAACGTTTCACAAGTTCAGTTCTGTAGACTCGCTTTAGGCCTTTGCGTTCCTTTTTGGTCAATTCGGTGTTGGTGGAGTGTTGCTTCAGTCTTTGCAGCATAATACCTTTATCCATCACCGATGCCTTTTTAAACGCAACCAGAAAATCTCTAACCTCTTGCTCATCCTTGCCTTTATGATGAGACTTGATTTCATCCAACATCACTGCGTAAGAACTTTTCAGATATTCGCGCAGAAAGCCGACACCAAATACCGCACCTACTGCGATATGTGTGGAAGAAACAGGCAGCCCCAGTTGTGAGGCAATAATCACTGTTATCGCTGCAGCCATGGCAATAGAGAAAGCCCTCATTTGATCAAGTTCAGTGATCTCTGAACCAACAGTACGAATCAGCTTGGGACCATACAGAGCAAGCCCGATGGCTATGCCCAGGGCACCGACAAGCATTACCCAGGAGGGTATCGCCGCTTTTGGGGAAATACCACCATGAAGAATCGCATCATTAATTGCAGCCAGCGGCCCTACCGCGTTAGCGACATCATTGGCACCGTGCGCAAAACTCAAGAGTGCTGCCGCAAATATCAGTGGTGCAGTAAACAGTTTATTAACGCTGTCCTTGTCATTGGCAAGCTTCTCAGAGGCTTTGGAAATCATTGGTTTTACAATCAGGTAAACCGCGATTGCAATCACAACACCTATCATTGCCGCAGAGAAAAAGTCAAATTTATAAATTTTCTTGAGACCTTTTAATATTAGGTAGGTACTGAAAGCCCAGGCCATTATCATAACCAGCATAGGCACCATCTTTTTGGCAGCGGCTTTCATGTCACTCTGGTAAGTGATTGTTGATTTGATGAAATAAAGAAACAAGGCGGCAATAAAGCCCCCGAAAAGCGGTGAAATCACCCAGCTGGCGGCAATTTTTCCCATGGTTCCCCAATTGGCAATATCTAATCCACCGGCAGCTATGCCTGCACCGAGTACACCACCAACAATCGAATGCGTTGTTGAAACCGGTGCACCCAGTGAAGTTGCAATATTCAGCCAGATAGCGCCGGCCAATAACGCCGCCATCATCAGCCAGATGAAAGTGTCGGTATCATTGATCATGCCTGGGTCAATAATCCCTTTTTTAATGGTACTGACAACATCTCCGCCCGCAATGAGTGCACCTGAGGCTTCAAAAATAGCAGCAATAGCAATCGCCCCTGTCAACGTTAACGCCTTGGAACCAACCGCCGGCCCGACGTTATTAGCAACATCATTGGCACCAATGTTCATCGCCATGTAGCCACCGATCATCGCTGCAGCTAACCGATCATCGCTGCAGCTATCAGCATATACCCGCCTGGCAGGTCGCTCATTTTCATGCCGGCAAACAACATGATTGCGACAATAAAAATCAAAGAAAAACCAATGCGCAGCAACTCAGGTCTATCCTTCTCAGTCGCCTGTTCTATTTGAGATATATTCTTAAGTTCCATTAAAGGTGCTCAATTCTGGATAAAATTCAAGCGTTCATTGTAATAAATTTGTCAAAAAATGGCTGCCTAATTGCCAAATTTTATTGATCTGGAACAATGAAACATTCTTTTGAATGACAATAATTATTAAACTAATATCTATTGTATATACATAAGATATCTTTAAAATTTTCCCAACTACTGCCTATGTCAGATAGATACAAAAATTTATTCTGGACTTTCCAGACCCGGCCTTACTGGCTTGTCAGTATCGCCCTGCTCCTGTTTGCCAATCAAGCCTGGGCCTCGACCACTGCGGATGAATCAATTCACTGGGGCACCATGGCAATGACCCTGTTCGGTGGCCTGGCACTGTTTTTATTTGGCATGGAGCAGATGTCGACGTCTCTTAAAGCGGTAGCCGGTGACCGAATGAAAAACATTCTCGCCAGGTTAACCACTAACCGTTTCATGGGTGCAGTCACAGGCGCATTTGTCACCGCTGTGATCCAGTCTTCATCCGTCACGACGGTTCTAGTGGTTGGGTTTCTGAGTTGCTGCGCATTGGTTTTTCTTTGATTTTTATTGTCGCAATCATGTTGTTTGCCGGCATGAAAATGAGCGACCTGCCAGGCGGGTATATGCTGATAGCTGCAGCGATGATCGGTTTCGGTTTCAGCATGCTTTTCATGTCAAAAAATGACCGGATCAAACAGTACGGCACCATGCTGATGGGGCTGGGGCTGATTTTCTTCGGCATGAGCATCATGAGTGATGCAATGAAACCATTGCGAACCTATGAGCCATTCCTGAATATGATGGTCCATATGGAAAACCCATTGGCAGGCATATTGGTGGCCGCGGCTTTTACCGGTTTAATCCAGTCATCTTCGGCCACTACAGGTATTGTCATTGTCATGGCCAGCCAGGGCCTGATTTCATTACCGGCCGGCATTGCGCTGGCTTTTGGCGCCAACGTAGGTACTTGTATAACCGCTGTGCTGGCCGCACTGGGCAAACCCAGGGAAGCGGTAAGGGCCGCGACCGTACATGTGATTTTTAACATCGCCGGGGTGCTATTATGGCTTTTATTTATTCCCCAGTTAGCCGATATGGTCACAATGATTTCGCCGAGTCACCCGGAGTTATCCGGTTTGGACCGACTGGCTGCAGAAACACCTCGGCAAATTGCCAATGCACACACGATTTTCAATATTGCCAATACCATCATATTCATTGGTTTTACAACGTATATTGCAAAATTTGTCGAGAAAATCCTGCCCGATAAAATCATGGAAGCAGAAGAACTTGAGATCCGCTCCAAGTATCTGGACGCCGAGCTGCTATCGACCCCCGCCCTGGCACTGGACAGGGTTAGACTGGAAGTGCTTCATATGGGTGAGAAAGTCGAAAACATGTTTGATGAAATTATGCCCGCTATTTTGAACGGCAATAAAAATGAATTGCACAAGATTCGCGCCAAGGATGATGAAGTTGACCTGCTTTACGAGCAAATCATTGATTATCTTGGCAAAATTTCTAAAGAGCACCTAAGCGATAACCAAACCGAAGAACTTCTGGCCCTGATGGAGGCTGTCAGTGATCTGGAAAACGTCGGAGATACTATTGAAACCAATCTCGTTGAGCTAGGCCTGAACCGGCTGAAAGCCGGTTTTTCAATCAGCGAAACCACACGCAAATTACTTCTGGATTTTCATCAAGTAATTCATAAAGCTCTGACACTAGCGATTCAGTCAGTTTCCCAAAGCAATATTCAAGCTGCAGAATCGGTCATAAATATGAAACACGATATAAATAAAATACTTAATTCAGCCCTGGTGCATCAGGCTGAGCGACTGGTCGCAAAGGAACCGCATCGTATAGCGGCTTATACAATTGAAGTCGATATTATAGAGAAACAGAAACGTATTTATTACTTTAGCAAGCGTATGGCTAAAACCGTGTATTCCGAAAAAGGCCAGGATGCACCTGACTAACTCTGATTATCAAAGGCAATGAATTATGGATCTCGAAAAAATTTTAAAAAGGCTTAACGATCTCACCCACAGTAAAAAATCCAGTTTGAAAGAAAACTGTGAGGCTATTCAGGAATTGCTGGAAAAGCTTGAAAAAAAGCGTAACAAGCTTAA
>JARRJW010000135.1:5279-8371 GCA_037388785.1 Gammaproteobacteria bacterium | reverse complement strand
CTTGTTTGCTTTCATGCTGGCCAGATCCATTTTACCCGAGGGTGAGTTTCTGGTTAATGCCAATGGATATTCTAGACCCAGTGAAGTGATCAGGAAGCTGAATAACAAATTCCTCAACAACTCTGCCACACCGCAGTATTTCACCATGACTTACGGTGTAATCAACACGAAAACAGGTAAAGGTATGTTGTGCCAGGCTGGTAGTCCTCATTCAATAATTCTCTCTGAAAATGGTGAATGTCAAAAACTCGGAGATGGAGGTTATCCCGTCGGTATTATTCCGGGTGCGGACTATGAAGATATTCAATTTGAATTAAAACCGGGTAGCCGTTTGATGTTGTATTCCGATGGCCTGATAGAAGCAGAAAATGAATCTCAAAAACAATTCGGCTTAGAACGTTTAACACAGGTTTTTAAATTAAATAAAGACAGGACGCTTAAACAGGCTGTTGAAAGCTGTTTTGAATTGATCAAAAGATGGGCTGGTCAAGAGTATATGGCAGATGATATTTCAATGCTGACCCTGGAAATTCCACGAACAAAATAATTGCTCGTTAACAGATTAACGTTAAAAGCATCAACAGGATTGACTGAAATGACCCCTGATCAACATTTAGAAGAGTTTAGCTCAAGCATACGATCGGCTGTTAAAACCGTCGGATTATTCAGCTTTATTTCCAGTGGCTTAATGCTTGTCGTGCCATTGTTCACATTGCAGGTTCTTGATCGGGTATTGTCGACCCGCAGTATTGATACGCTGCTAGTACTGACCTCTGCTGCTGTTTTTGTTGTGCTCGTTATTGCCTTACTTTACCAGGTACGTGACCGCATCATGGCAAGAGTGGTAATGAAGCTGGATACCGACCTTGGGCCGGCACTGTTTCGTAAAAATCTGCAGGAAAATGCCTTTACCGGTACGCCTGAAAATAATTACCTGATAAGCGATATACGGAAACTGCGTTACTTTCTTACTGGTTCATCACTTTATAATCTGTTCGAACTGCCCTGGACGCCGTTGTTTATTGGTATCGTTTTTGCGTTTAACCCTGTATTGGGTGCTGTAGTGACTATGGCGGTTACCGTTATGCTGCTATTGGCATTTTCCAGTGAATATCTGGCTAAACCAAAAATGGCTTTGGCCGAACAGGCGCAGCAGTCTAATCGCTATGATGAAGATGTTTTTCTGCGCAATTCTGAGTCGATTGAAGCCATGGGAATGTCATCACAGGTTGAACAACTCTGGCAACAGCAACAGGCCAGGGTGCATGGTAACGAATTACAGGCCGAAGACAGCATCGCCACGATTAATGCGATGGTGCGTTTCACGCGTATATTACTGAATGTCATGCTGATTGCCGTGGGTGCCTGGCTGGTAGTCACCAGTCAGATCACAACGGGAGTCATGATTGCCAGTTTGATCATTGGTATGCGGGCTATTGCACCGCTTGAAGCTGTGTTCAGTAACTGGCGGTTGTTTAATAGCGCCCGGTCCATTATCAATAATATCCGCAGCCAGATTCAAACCGTGCAAGCCATCCGCTTAAACCATCCGATTACCGCGATTCCATCGGGTGGATTGACTATTGATAACCTGGTTTATGTACCTGTCGGGTCAAAAAAGCCGGTGATCAAAGGTATCAATTATCATTTGCCCGAAGGTCATATTCTGGGTGTGACCGGACATAATGGTTCAGGTAAAAGTACGCTGTTAAGACTGGCCATGGGTTTGCATCGTCCAACCGGAGGCAGTGTTCGCCTGGGTGATCTTGAGGTTTCCGAGTTAAACCGTGAGCTTTTCGGTTACCACATCGGTTATCTGAAACAGGATGCCGACCTGTTTCCCGGGACTGTGGCTGAGAATATTTCACGTTTGCAACCGGCATCACTTAACGAAGTGATTGATGCAGCCAAGTTCGCCGGTGCCCATGAGTTAATCATGTCGTTACCGGATGGTTACAGTACCAGGGTGATGGGTGCAGGCTTCAACCTGTCCGGTGGACAACGACAGATGATAGCGCTGGCGCGAGCTGTGTTCGGTAAACCGCAGTTTCTGGTTCTGGATGAACCTACGGCAATGCTGGATTTGCATGAGACAGAAAAAGTTGCCGCCATGCTGGGTCGCTTGCGTCGGGCCGGTATTACAACCCTGGTAGCAACTCACCAGAGCCGTCTGCTCAAAGAAGTCAATGATGTACTCATATTGAAATCAGGGCAGATTGATTCCTCGAAAAAACTTAAAGTGGCATGAACATGATGAATAAGACAAGTGAAATTAAATTACTGGCAATAAAGGGCTGGTCTATTATCGCCATTGGCATTGGCGCATTGTTCAGCTGGGCTGCCTTTGCAAGTCTTGAAAGTGCGGCAATTGCCTACGGTGTTGTTGAGCCACTTGATGGTATTCACCCAATTCAACATCTTGAAGGTGGCATAATTAAAAAAGTTCATGTTAAAGACGGGGCAACAGTAAGCAAGGGCGATATACTCATCACGCTTGATGATACCCAGGCCCGGGTACAGTATGAACGCATCAGTCAACGCCTGATGACAGCCAGGATGGAAAACCACCGACTGACACTGGAACTTGAAGGGCAGCCATGGTCGTTAACCGAGTCACTGGCTGCTGAAAAAATTGCCGGGCATGTATCCATTCAAAAAAGACTCTTCGACAGTCGCCAGGAAGCGTTCGATGTTCAGGTTGAAATCATGGATCAGAAAATTGTCGAATTTGAGAACGAAATTGCCGGTCTGACACTTGAGCTGCAATCTGCTCAGAAACAGGTGCATATCTTCACAGAACGTCTGGCTGATTTGAGTAACCTGATGAAAAAGAACATGGTCACCAAAACTGAACAGCTGGAGATTGAAACCGGGCTTGCTGAATACCAGGGAAAGGCCGGACGGTTAAAAGCCAATATTGCCCGGGTAAAACAGCAAATCGGTGAAACACGTTTAAAGAAAATGCGCATGGAACCAAAACGCCTGGCTGATATTACAGCTGAATTGAAAGACAGTCAGGAACTGGTTAATGACCTGGCGGAAAGATTGAAAGCGGCCACGGATATTCTTGATCGCAAGGCCATTTATTCAGA
>JARRJW010000135.1:0-5199 GCA_037388785.1 Gammaproteobacteria bacterium | reverse complement strand
AAGTCATAGATGAGACGGCGTCCATCATGAACATAGTACCTGATGGGGATCAGATGATCGTGCGTGCCATGATTAACCCTGATGATATAGATGTTGTGAAACCCGGGTTGGAAGTGGACATACGCTTTACTGCTTACTCGAATCGTCGTGTGCATCCGGCCAAAGGTACCGTTGTGGAGGTGTCACCTGATCGTAAACAGGCTGTTGATGGTCAATATTATTATGAATCCATGGTTGAAATTGATCGATTATCACTGGAAAACAGCGAGGAGATTGATCTTTATCCGGGCATGTCTGTACAGTTGGCTATAATCAGTGGTGAACGTTCAGTATGGCGTTATTTTCTAGACCCGGTCATGAATACCGCTGATCTTGCCTTGCGGGAACAATAGACCTGCAGAATATTTTGGAAACCTGTCTTTATGAGTTTTGATATTGATCATCACGATGGCATTGAGGTTGTTCACTTGAATGTTGCCAGGCTTGATATTAATACCTCAAGACAATTAAAGGCGCTGATGGATGATCAATCCATCAAGCCTGGTGATCGTGTCATACTGGACTTTGATGGTGTTGAATTTCTGGATTCCACTGGCCTTGGCATGCTGGTACAGCTAATGAAATATCTTGCTGCCCCGAAGCAAATGGTACTTTGTCATGTCAAGGCAAAAGCTATTGTTGATATTCTTTACATGACGCGCATGAACCAGGCTTTCAATATTCAGGATAGCCTTGAACAGGCCAAAGCTGTACTAAATAACCAGTAAGACTTCACTTCAATTTGCATTGCTGTTTGCAAATTGAAAACCAATACGCAAAAAATCCCTCTCTTTTTGAAAATTCAGCAAGCTGAAGAATAAAGCTTATTTTTTTATTTTTATAAATAATCATTATAAAAACAACAGGATATAAGATATTTAAAGCGCGTTTTTATAAGCTGGCACTAAATGTGCTGATACTTTGAATTAGAAATATTCAACACTATTAAGCGGAGCACAAAAGCATGCCTATTAAGACCGAAGAAGAAATTATTGGTACCGGTGATGCAGACATTTTGACTGGAGACATTACCTCCGATGAAATTACTGGCCTGGCTGGTGACGATACTCTAAGCGGAATGACCAATAACGATATCCTTGATGCCGGTACCGGAGAAGACACGGTTTACGGTAACGATGGCAGTGATCTTATATATGGTGGGGATGGTAATGATGTCATTTTCGGCGACAACTTTTCTTCTGATGTCGGAGACGGCAGTAATTTATACGAGACTGAAATCTACTCCAGCGCTGCTTATAACGATCTTGTTTATGCGGGTATCGGTGATGACCAGGTCTATGGTGGCTGGGGTGATGATAGGTTACATGGTGAATCTGGTAATGATCTTATTCGCGGTGGAGATGGCGATGATGCATTAACCGGTGGTGATGGCAATGATACGCTGCATGGAGACAAAGGTGATGATTACCTCGAGGGGGGATTAGGCATAGATACCCTATACGGCTCAGTTGGTAATGACACACTGCATGGTAACGAAGGTAATGACCGGCTTTATGGTAACGAGGGAGAGGATAAGATTTTTGGTGGCGATGGAGATGATTATATCCAGGCCGGTACCGATAATGACCAGGTCTACGGAGGTCATGGCGCTGATGTCATTTATGGTGAAGCTGGTGACGATCTCCTTAAAGGTGAAAACCAGGATGACCTGATTATCGGTGGAGATGGTAACGACACGATCTATGGCGGCAGGGATAATGATGAATTGCGCGGTAATACTGGTGATGATGTGGTGTATGGCGGATTTGGTAACGACGTAATTTCTGGTGGTGTAGGTCAGGATTATCTTCATGGAGAGCATGACAATGACGTTATCCATGGCAATGATGACAACGATACGATTCTTGGCGGCAATGGCATGGACACACTCTATGGCGATAGTGGTGATGACTACATGGATGGTGGCGTTGATGACGACGTATTGATTGGCGGTACTGGTAATGACCGTCTTTTCGGCGGTGAGCATAACGACGAGTTATATGGAGATGCCGGTGATGATTACCTGGATGGTGGTGTTAACCATGACAGGCTGTTTGGCGCTTCAGGAAATGACTATCTACATGGAGATGAAGGCAATGACTACATGGATGGCGGTAAAGGAGTTGATACTCTCTATGGTGGTGAAAACGACGACACCATGTTTGGTCAGGATGATGATGACTTTCTCTCCGGCGGCAATGGCTATGACAATATCTATGGCGGTGCCGGTAATGACACATTACATGGTGGTGAAGAGGGTGACCTTATGGACGGAGGTATAGGAGACGACATTATTCACGGTGATGGTGGCCATGACAGTATCCATGGCAATGCAGGAGCTGATTTAATCTATGCTGGCCAGGGTGAGGATTTAGTCAATGGTGGTGTTGTCAATGACACAATCTATGCTGGATATGGACATGACAATATTTATGGTGGTGCTGGTAATGATTATATCGAAGGTGATGTTGGCCTGGACTATTTAGATGGCGGTCTAGGTGACGATATCATTCGTGGTGGTATGGAAGAAGATACACTGCGTGGAGGCGAGGGTAATGATCAATTATTCGGTGATAGCGGTATGGATTTGCTCTATGGCCAAAATGGAAATGATTATCTAAATGGGGGTTCTGGTGCCGATACTCTATATGGTGATAACGGCAATGATGAATTGGTAGGTGGTGAAGAAAATGATTACCTGTCTGGTGGAGCCGGTGATGATGTACTAAGAGGTGACCAGGGTAATGATCATCTTTGGGGAGGTATTGATAACGATAGCCTCTATGGCGGTGATGGCAACGATCTGTTAGAAGGTGGTGATGGCCTGGATACACTTTATGGTGATACTGGTGATGATACCTTGAAAGGCCATGGCGGTGATGACGTTCTTATGGGAAACCTTGGTAATGATACATTACATGGACATGCCGGAGATGATTTGTTGAAAGGACATGCAGGTCAGGACAGGCTCTGGGGCGATGATGGCAACGATATTTTGTATGGCGATGAGGAAAATGATGCACTTTTCGGAGGCTATGGAAATGATACGCTCTATGGTGGTTCAGGTTCTGACTATTTAAATGGCGCTTTTGGCAATGATGTCCTCTATGGAGGAGGCGGAAATGATAATTTAGCTGGCGGTGATGGACAGGATGCCTTTGTGTTTGGTTCCAACTCCGGATATGACTTTATCTCAGATTTTGAGGTTGGTATGGATACAATCCAACTTGTCCAACTGGGCTATTTCAATTTTGATGACCTTCAAATTGAAAGCGATAGTGGTGGAAATGCAAAAATTAATTTAGGTGATACAAGTATCACGCTTAATGGCATTGATGTTGCCAGCCTCAGTGAAAATGATTTTGAATTTGTTGCCTGATTAAATTGCTTCATTTTCCAAAGTTTGCCGGTGCTCTTGCACCGGCTTTTTTATAGGGTGAGGTTAATAAAACAGGTTTAAGACCGATAGGATTTATTAAAAATAAATGGTTTGATAAGAGAAAACTGATGGCAGCTGAAAATAATAACTCGAGCGAAATTTATGCCGACTTCACCATAAGTCGAATCGATGCTGTTGTGCGCGAGTCGTTGACTCCGACACAGTTGCAGGCGGTTCGAGATGCACTGGTAGCCAACCAGTCATTCAAAAAGCATGCTGTCGATGTAAGAGGCACCATTCCATTATTTTTTGCCAGATTTTACTTTGTTATTCTGGCCGGCAGGGACAAGCGCAGGAAAACCGTTGATAAGGAAAAGCGTCGTGCTTTTGAAGGTAACCTGTCTTTTGGCTATTTATTGTCGCTGTTGTTTTTGTCTTTTATTGCCGCAATGGTCTGGGTAGCAATTCTACTGGTTGTTTACTGGGTAAAAATTGAGCTGGGCATAGACCTGTTTTCCAGTATTCACCTGGGTGATTTATTTAAAAGCGACTAAAAAATTTCGTTTTTTGCGTTAATGTAGACTATTATTTGAGAAAGTTTGCTAACAAAATGACATAATCCATTGAAAAATAATATTTTTATCTTTTAATTTGTCTGTTTTAAAGCTTTTTTATTGTTAATTTTCGGGAGTATATAAAACATGCTGGGTGCTTTCAGGGCCAGTGAAACCATAGGTCGCATTTTTAAAGCCGTTATTGTCATGGCAATGCTGCTGTTTTTGATCGGCTGTACTTCCAGTGAGATGTTGGTCAAGGTTTCTGCCAGTGATGACAGCGCGACGGTCGACCCATACAACACTAGCACCTATAAAAACAATATTGCCCTGTTTAGCCCGCTTGCCCTGCAGCAAAAAATCAACCGGCAGAAGCTTCAGCAAAAATCCAGTAACCTGTTTGTTTTACTTGATGCCAGTGCTGCCATGCAGGATGACTACCGCAACATGAGCCGTTATGAATACGGTGTTGAAATTCTTAACCGTTTCCATCAAACCCTGCCGGAGTTAAACCTTCATGGAGGTGTCTTTAAAACCACCGCATATAGCGGGTCCGGTTTCTTTTCAAGCGTGTTTTCAACCGGACCTGATGGTGGAGACGAAAACCGTCGCTATCCAGTTTACGGTGAGTACAAGCCGATGCAAATGCAGCAACAGGTTCTTGATGCCCAATATTTAAACAAGATGGGCGATGGCTCGCTTCATACAGCCATCGCTGAACTGGCGGATATTGTCGTTGATATCAGGCAGCCGTCGACGCTGTTACTGTTAACCCGCTGGGAAAGAATTGACGAAAAGGCAATGATTGAACTGGAACGCCTCCGGGAAAAGCTCAAGCTTGAACATGATCAGGATGTTTGTGTGTATACCATTGGTGTTGGCAATAATTATTCACGTGCCCGTTTTGACCAGGTTGATACCTGTGGCTTTTCCGTTACCGCAGACAATATCGCCCAGCCCAGGGATATGTCGCATTTTGTTGAACGCATGTTCTTTTTCGGTCCTGCAGATACCGATAACGATGGTATTTACGACTACCAGGATAAATGCCCGGATACCCAAAAAGACAGGCTGGTAGGCTTTGATGGCTGTAACCGTTTTGGTGCCGCTTTGTCCCCCGATAGCCTGTTAAACATTGCACTTGCCAAAGTGAGATCGATTCAATGAAAGTGACCTCCATTAACTTTTCTGCAGCAGTGCGCAGTGTGCTGCTTACCGTTGTCCTGG
>JARRJW010000134.1:0-5210 GCA_037388785.1 Gammaproteobacteria bacterium | reverse complement strand
TCACAAATAAGTTTTCCAGTTCAGGATGCTGACTGATAACCGGTACGCCATCCGGTGTGCCGGGTCTTAAGCCGGCCCAGTGATGTTCCTCGGGCTTGTCTTTTAAAACGGGAAAGCGTTCGACAGCCAGTGCATGCAGTTCTTCTTTTGCATTATTGGTTATGTGTTTATCAAAGCCGACGTTTTCCAGGGTACTGCCAAAGACTACGCGGCCATCTTTGCGTGGAATTACGTAACGGTCTTCTTCCAGTACGATGCGTTGAATATCATCCGGTGAGGCTTTGAAAAGGATCATTTGACCCTGAACAGGTGCAATTGATAGCTCAAGACCTAAAGGTTTTAATAAACCCGAAGTCCATGCGCCAGTACAAACAGCATATTGATCAGCGGATAGTTTCTTGTCTTGAGTGATAACGGCTGTAACCTTGTTGTCAGCCAAATCAAAACCAGTGATTTCAGTGTTGGTGATAATGTTGATGCCTCGTTTTTCAATATCGGCACGCAGGGCTTTGACAATACGGGGATTTCTAACCTGGCCAATCTTTTCCATCCATAGACCGGATTTGTCAGTGGCTTTCATGGCCGGTTCAATGCGCCCCATTTCATCGGGTGTAACGCTTTCCATCCGGTAATCAAACTGTTTGGCCCATTGCAGGGCTTCAGCCTCTTCCTCTGGCGAGAGCATCAGCAGGCCACTGTTACGGTATTCAGGGTCTATGCCTGTGTCGTCGAGTAGTTCCTGGCATAGAGCGGGGTAGTGTTGCTGGCCATATTGGGCCAGGGCAGTAATGCTGTCTTTATAACGCCAGGGGTAAAGCGGCGAGACTATACCACCGCCAGCCCAGCTGGATTCTTTGCCGGTATCACTTTTATCAATCAAGGTAACGCTTTGACCCGCCTGGCTAAGGTAACGGGCTGTGAGCATGCCGATAATGCCACCACCAATGACTATCGTATCGCACTGCATGAGTAGAACTTCAGAGTCCCTTGGGTAGTGAAAAGGTGATGTTTTCTTCAATCCCCGGCGCTTCTATCACCTCACCATCCGTTTCTGACTGCAAGCGTTTGATCACATCTTGAACCAGTACTTCAGGTGCAGAAGCGCCGGCGGTGACACCAATGGTATTGGTTTCGGATAACCATTCAGCCTGAATATCATCAGCGCCATCAATTAAATAGGCTTCAGTACCATGTTGCTTGGCCAGTTCTTTTAAGCGGTTGGAGTTGGAACTGTTAGGTGAGCCGACCACCAGTAACAGGTCACATTGCTCTGCCAGGACTTTTACCGCATCCTGTCGATTCTGTGTTGCATAACAGATGTCGTTTTTCTTGGGGCCAACGATATTAGGAAAGCGTTGTTTCAGCGCATCAATAACCTTGGCGGTATCATCCATGGATAACGTCGTCTGGGTGACAAATGCGAGTTTATCAGGGTTCTGAATCGATAAGCCTTGCACATCCTCGGGTGTCTCCACCAGGTAAATGCCCTCGGCATCCGGGTTTTCCTTGCGGTACTGGCCCATGGTGCCCTCAACCTCTGGATGGCCCTTGTGGCCAATGAGAATGACTTCGAAGCTGTTTTTACAGTGCCGCATAACTTCCAAGTGAACCTTGGTGACCAGCGGGCAGGTGGCATCAAATACTTTCAGGTCACGGTTTGCGGCTTCTTCCTGCACGGCTTTTGAAACACCGTGCGCGCTGAAAATCACGGTGTTGCCATCGGGTATATCAGAGAGTTCATCAACAAAAATAGCACCGCGCTGTTTCAGGCTTTCAACCACAAAGCGATTGTGAACCACTTCATGACGCACATAGATGGGAGCGCCCAGGGAGTCCAGTGCGCGTTCTACGATTTCAATGGCTCGGTCCACGCCGGCACAGAAGCCACGTGGGTTGGCGAGTTTTATTTCTACATTCGACATAAATTAATTATGGAGTATCAGTTTATTGTCATCTCGACGTTATGGAGAGATCTGTATTCTCAAAAAAGTTTTATACTGGATCTCTCGACAGGCTCGAAATGACATATTAACAAGTTATAAAAACTCCCGGAGATAATCAGTTTTCATTGGTTTCGGGTGTTGGCTGTTCGATTTTCAGTATTTTGACTTTGAATATCAGGTCATGGCCTGCCAGTGGATGGTTAAAATCCACGGTGACTTTGTCATTTTCAATGTCCATGATCATGCCAGGCGCATCCTGGCCATCCGGCATGGTAAATGCGATAACCTGGCCAACTTCAGGCACCAGGTGATTTTCAAAATCAGATAATGGCATTTGATGCACCAACTGCTGGTCCGGGTAGCCGTAGGCGGTTTCAGGTGAAAGCTCGAGCGTTTGTTCATCCCCTTGTTTCAGACCGTACAGGGCGATTTCCATTCCCGGTTGGAAATTGCCATCACCCATGGTGATCGTAATAGGGTCTTCTTCAAAGGTGGAAAGGGCTTCGGTGCCATCTTCCAGGGTAATGGAAAAATGCAGAGTCACCTGGCTGTTAGCCAAAATTTCGTTTTCGGGCTGTTCGGTGCTCATGCACTCACCGATTTTAAGTAGGCTAAATCCAAGTTATGTTCCTCAGCGAGCTTTAAAGCACGTTCAAGTCTTGCGGGGGCACTTCGTCCCATGCATTTGTGATCAGGGTCACCGTTAAAGGCGTCCACCATGGCATCAATTAATTCCTGGTGGTTAAAGCATTCGCCTGTCAGGGCTTCCTGTAACTTGATCACATCGTTGACTACGCCCATGGCAACATCATTATGCTTTTCCCAGAGTTCACCGACGGTGCCACCAACGCTAAGGCCGGCGATGTTCGATGTCAGAATATAGAGGTTTTTGACCACCAGTTCGAAAAGCAGGTCCTGTTCACTTTCAAGTACACGAACAGGAATATCCATTGTAGACATAGAAGATTCAAGTAATGAAGCCAGTTTGCCATAAGCCGGTGAGGGTAAAATAACTTTGGAGTCCTGGCCTTTTTTCTTTTCAAACCAGACAGAAATCACCGTGGCTTCCGGGTAATCCTGCCAGTCCCTGGGCAGTAATTCATTTTGCAGCAGGACCAAACGGTCATGCCATGTGCCGGGAATACTGTTAAGTGAGTCTTGCAAGGCCGCTTCACCAACGGCGATCAGTACCAGGGCAGGGTCCGTAATGTGAGTGGCAAGTTCGTTGATATCTGTTTCGCGCGTAACGGGAAAAACAGGATGGCCTGAGCGCAGAAAACCGCGCGCAAAGACGCTGCCCATTTCACCTATACCAATGACAACTACAGGTTGTTTCACAGTGTTCATGTCCTGGAAAATTAAATTGGATAAAATTTTATCATCGTGCTGATATCTATGCATCCAGGTTAGAACGCGATCAGGCAACGAGATTAAAAGGGAAAGAAGGTGGAATAACCTCCCTCATGAGAGGGAGGCGGCGAGTAATATCAGGTTAATAATTCCTGAGTGATAAACAAGTAGCTTAATGTACCAACCAGTACAACAACAGCAGCCATTTGCATCAAAATGCAGATTCCAGGTAAATCTTTACAAACCGTGTTAAATCCACACATTTTGCATGATTTCAAAGCTGTTCTCCTTTGTTCAATTGCCAGATATCAACCCGCGCTCATGTCATAAAGCACCGGCACTATGTCACAGATATCAGCCCCAAACAACCCTGATTAGGCTTAAAAAATATCCCTGTTTGTCTCCCATCAGATAAGCTATTGTCTTATATATAAATTCATTATTATTTAAATTTCTTTAACGCTATAGACGGTTTAAATGGGCCGTTTGAATGGCCGTAAAAATTATCGTTGAGCAGTAAGTAAGTTATTCATGAATAAGTCACCAAAAATTGGTTTTGTCAGCCTGGGTTGTCCAAAGAACCTGGTTGATTCTGAACGTATTCTTACCCAGTTACGCATCGAGGGTTACCAGTTGTCACCCCAATACGATGATGCTGACCTGGTGGTGGTCAATACCTGTGGATTTATCGATTCTGCGGTTGAAGAATCTCTGGATGTGATAGGCGAAGCTCTGCAGGAAAATGGCCGCGTGATCGTCACAGGCTGCCTCGGGGCAAAGCAGGAAAATATCACCGATGTGCACCCTTCTGTATTGGCCGTGACGGGTCCGCATGCCTATGAAGAAGTGATGTCACTGGTGCATGAACATAGCCCGGCACCGAGTGATGCTGATCTCAGCCTGGGTAAATCGTTATTGCCGGCCAGCGGATTAAAACTGACGCCCAAGCATTATGCCTATCTAAAGATATCTGAAGGCTGCAACCATAGCTGCAGTTTCTGCATTATTCCTGACATGCGTGGCAAACTGGTGAGTCGCCCTATCGGCGAAGTGATGAACGAGGCTGAAAACCTTGTTGAGACCGGTGTCAGAGAGCTATTGATTGTTTCACAGGACACCAGTGCCTATGGTGTCGATATAAAGTACCGGCCCGATTTTATTAACGGCAGACCGGTTGCCACACGCATTCAGACACTGGCAAAAGAGCTTTCGCAATTGCCTGCCTGGGTCAGGCTGCATTATGTGTATCCGTATCCGCATGTTGATGACCTGATTGAGCACATGGGTGGAGACAGTGCGTTATTGCCTTACCTGGACATGCCCTTGCAGCATGGTAGCGAAAAGATTCTGCGCCTGATGAAACGTCCTGCAGCAACCGAGAAAGTGTTGGACCGCATTCATCGCTGGCGGCAGCAGTTACCAGAACTGACGCTGCGAAGTACGTTTATCGTCGGCTTTCCCGGCGAAACGGACCAGGACTTTGATGAATTGCTGGCTTTTATTAAAGAAGCCCAGCTTGATCGTGTTGGTGCATTTGCCTATTCCAATGTGGAGGGTGCCCAGTCGAACGCCTTGCCTGATCATGTGCCTGAGGCGCTAAAACAGGAACGTCTCAAGGCCTTCATGGAGATTCAGTCGGAGATCAGTGCGGAAAAACTGCAAAATAAGATCAACCAGAAAATGATCGTTTTGGTTGATGAGGTACATGAAGATCATTTTGTGGCACGTAGTTCAGCCGATGCACCGGAAATCGATGGTAATGTTTTGGTTAGTGGTGGCTGGGATGTGGATCCCGGTGATTTTATCGAGGTAGTGGTTACCGGTGCAGATCAGCATGACTTGTTTGCTGAGGTTGTTGAATAATCCTCATACTAATGTCATTTCGAGCGCAGCGAGAAATCTTGCTTATAATCTGCG
>JARRJW010000133.1:0-5214 GCA_037388785.1 Gammaproteobacteria bacterium | reverse complement strand
CCTGGAAAAAGCGCAATGAACCTGATCAACCGGTCTGGCTGCCAACTATTTTGCTTTTGCTGGTGATTTTTCAGGCTGTTTTGGGTATGTGGACTGTCACCTGGCAGCTTAAACCGGTTGTTGTCATGGGGCATTTACTAGGTGGTTTTAGTACTCTGGCGCTGTTAGTATTGCTGGCATTAAGAACCGTTGGTCGCGACCTCTCGATTGATGCTCGTCCGATAGGACGCAATTTTGCGGGGGTTGTTCTGCTTATTGTAATAATGCAGATTGCACTTGGTGGCTGGACCAGTACCAATTATGCTGCTGTCGCGTGCCCTGATTTTCCGACCTGTCAGGGTAAGTGGCTGCCCGAAGCTGATTTCCAGGAAGCATTCGTCTTGTGGCGGGGGCTTGGGGTCAACTATGAATTTGGTATTCTTGAGCATCCGGCACGTGTGGCAATTCACTGGACTCACCGTCTGGGTGCGCTGATAACCTTCGTGATGGTTGGCTGGTTATCTCTGAAACTACTGCGTTCCGGTTCATCGCGAGGTGTAAGCAGTGGATGGATGATTTTAGTGTTACTTTCAACCCAGATTTTATTGGGAATAAGTAATGTAGTTATGGCTCTACCACTGGCCATTGCAGTTGCACATAACCTAGTTGGTGCATTTCTGCTATTGTCAGTATTATTCGTGAATTTTCAATTATGGCAACGACAACGATAACAAAACAAATTTCAGTAAACTGGGCCGACTACCTTGAATTATGCAAACCCAAGGTTGTTGCGTTAATTGTCTTCACGGCGGTAATCGGGATGTTCCTGGCAGTTCCGGGAATGGTGCCTTTGAATGTATTGATCTTTGGAACATTGGGTATTGGGCTGGCAGCGGGCTCTGCAGCGGCAGTCAACCATGTTATGGACCGTAAGATTGATGCAATTATGGGCAGAACACACAATCGACCACTGCCCCAGGGTCATATATCCACTGCCAATGCATTGATCTTTGCGTTTATCATTGGCGCTATTTCCATGGTAATGCTCGTCTTATTCGTCAATACATTAACGGCAGTGCTGACGTTCGCCTCTTTAATTGGCTACGCAGTTATCTACACCATGTATTTGAAACGGGCGACACCGCAGAAGATTGTTATTGGTGGTGCAGCTGGTGCAGCGCCGCCCTTGCTTGGCTGGACAGCTGTCACAGGTTCGGTTGATCCGGAAGCGATGCTTTTGTTTCTGATTATTTTTACCTGGACGCCGCCGCATTTCTGGGCTTTGGCGATTCATCGTGCCGATGAGTATAAAAAAATTGGTATGCCAATGTTACCTGTGACGCATGGCAAGGATTTCACCCGGCTGCAAATACTGTTTTATACAGTCCTGTTACTGGTTGTGACCCTGTTGCCCTATGGCTATGGTATGAGTGGTGAGTTGTATTTGCTTGGCGCATTGGTACTGGGTCTTATTTTCCTGGTGTATTCGGTGCGTTTGTACCGCAATGAAGATAAGTCACTGCCTATGAAAACGTTCGGGTATTCAATAGTTTATCTCGGACTGTTGTTCGCATTTTTGTTGGTTGACCATTATTCAAGGGATTATATCAGGGCGCTTTTCATCTGAATGTTTTATTGACAGGTGCAAACAACAAGCCTGTTAATAGTTTTTCGATAAGAACAGTTTTTGGTTTCCCTGCACAAGGTCATTTCAACATCCCTGTCATAAAAAACTTCTGTTTTGCAGTTTTGAACGTGGCATTCTGGTCTGCCGGGAACGGTTTTCTTATTTTGAACATGCATAAAATTTTCCTTAAAGGCTAATTTGTTCCTATTGTCATGATCAAATTGTCATCTGCAATAATCATCAAGTAGACTTTTGATCAGAATCAATTGAAAGTTTAATTTTTTCTATAAATAGCAGAAAAGTGACTTTAATTCCTTTTGGATTAATGGTGGATGATTAGCCAGGACCGTAATTTCGACGACCTTATAGATAATTTCAGTGAACGTATATGTTCTACTGAAAAAGGTAGTTGGCGGATTAAGCTATTGAAAGAAGACATTTCCAGTATTCTGCCAATAGACGCAAACTGGAATATTCTGGATGCAGGCTGCGGAATGGGGCAAATCGCACTCTGGCTGGCACAGCAAAAGCCGCAGCACCAGTTAACTTTATGCGACTTATCTGAAAAGATGCTTGGCCAGGCAAAACAAGGTTTTCAGAATGCCGGGATAAAAGCAGCTTTTATTCAAGGTGCAGTTCAGGAACTGGCAAAGACCGACACCGATTTTGATCTTGTTTTATTTCACGCAGTTATGGAATGGATGGCCAATCCAAGTTCCGGGTTGGAAAATGTTATATCAAGGGTCAAGTCCGGCGGCTTATTGTCATTGATGTTTTATAACCGCAATGCGATGGTGTACGCCAATGTTTTAAAAGGCCAATGGCGTTTAAAGCCCATCCTTGAGGACAGCTATATCGGCAAGGGTAATAAATTGTCTCCACCCAACCCACAATATCCACATGAAATAGCATCGCATCTGGAAAAATCGGGCCTGACAATTGTTAAACATACCGGGATACGTGTTTTTCATGATTACATGGCCTCAGAAGTTTTGAAAAAGACTGACCAGAAGGAACTGTTTGAATTAGAGTCTCAATATTGTCGGATGCCTGTCTACCGGGATATGGGCAGGTATGTTCATATACTCGCAAAAAAATGATACCAGTCTTGTAAATGTCACATTATTGAAAATATCTGAAAGTTAAAATATGGCGGTTAAAAATTATCTTTCAAATCGGAGCTTATCGTGTCAGTAAAAGTTGGAATAAATGGTTTTGGCCGCATGGGGCGGTTGGGTCTTCGGGCAGGCTGGTTGCATGAAGAATATGATTTCATTCAAGTTAATGAAATCTCAACAGATGCAAAAGGCTCTGCGCATTTGCTTAAATTTGACTCAGTTCATGGTACCTGGGAACCTGAGGTGGGGTCTAACCCAGGTGCGATACTCATACAAGACCACAATGTAAGTTATTCTGCCAATCATGGGATTGCAGAAACTGATTGGTCTGCTTGCGATATCGTTATCGAAGCTACCGGTAAGCATCATAAAAATCCAGAAACCCTGCAGGCCTATTTTGATCAGGGGGTGAATAAGGTTATTGTCGCTGCACCCACTGAAGGCGCTTTGAATATTGTCTATGGCATCAACGATAGTGACTACGATCCAGAACAACATCATCTCTTAACGGCGGCTTCCTGTACAACCAACTGTCTTGCACCAGTTGTAAAAGTCATGCATGAAAAAGTGGGTATCAAGCATGGCTGTATGACCACCATTTATGATATTACCAATACGCAGACGATTGTTGATAAAGGCCATAAAGATTTGCGACGTGCCCGGGCCTGTGGCAATTCCCTGATACCAACAACCACCGGCTCGGCCAAGGCAATAACGAAAATTTTTCCCGAGCTTCACGGTAAACTGAATGGCCATGCTGTCAGGGTCCCGCTGCTGAATGCATCGTTGACTGATTTTGTCTTCGAGGCGTCAAGGACTGTTACTGTGGAAGAAATAAATGGCTACTTTAAAGAAGCGTCTGAAAATGAGCTTCAGGGAATATTAGGTTACGAGGAGCGCCCACTGGTTTCAGTGGATTATGTCAATGACCCGCGCTCATCGATTGTTGATGCGTTATCGACCATGGTGATTGATGATACCCAGGTAAAGATTTACGCCTGGTATGATAATGAATGGGGTTATGTAAATCGTATGACGGACCTTGTCAGAAAAGTTGCCAAAAGTTTGTAACTATGTAGGCTGGTAGTCATCTTTGGGTGCTCTACTTTGGGCATCCTGACCTGCGTAAGCCTTGAAAAAACAGCTAGACAAATACGCGCTAAATTTTAAAAGCTCAGATGAACGTTTTCAGGGCTCTATCCACGCGTCCCTGAAAATGTTCACTGAGCTAGCATTACTTGCGTGAGATTACTTATTGGCACGATTCTCAATCAGGTTATCAACAACACCTGGATCGGCCAGGGTAGACGTATCACCCAAAGCATCAATTTCATTCGCGGCTATCTTGCGCAGAATGCGGCGCATAATTTTACCGGAACGGGTTTTTGGTAAACCAGGCGCCCATTGAATGATATTGACCTTGGCAATAGGTCCAATCTCTTTTCTTACCAGTCCAACCAGTTCGGCCTTAAGTTCATCGGATTCTTCAACACCGTTCATTAACGTGACATAGGCATAGATACCCTGACCGGTAAGTTCATGCGGATAACCGACAACGGCGGACTCAGCAACTGAATCATGCAAAACCAGGGCCGATTCGATTTCCGCAGTGCCCAGTCGGTGGCCTGATACGTTCAAAACATCATCAACACGACCAGTGATCCAGTAATCGCCATCTTTATCACGACGGGCACCATCACCGGTGAAGTAGTAGCCTTTAAACATGGCAAAGTAAGTTTCATAGAAACGCTTATGGTCACCGTAAACAGTACGCATCATGGAAGGCCATGGATGCTTGATTGCCAAGTTGCCTTCAGCAGGGTTGCCTTCAATTTCGTTACCCTGGTCATCCAGTAATACCGGTTGTACGCCAAAGAAAGGCTGCATCGCAGAACCCGGTTTTAACGGCGTAGCGCCGGGCAGAGGCGTTAGCATATGGGCGCCGGTCTCTGTTTGCCACCAGGTGTCAACGATAGGGCAGCGCTCATCACCAACAACCCGGTAATACCATTCCCAGGCTTCAGGGTTAATGGGTTCACCGACGGTGCCAAGCAAGCGCAAAGAGGCGCGTTTGGTTTTCTTGACTGGTTCGTCGCCGGCGCCCATCAAAGAACGGATGGCGGTTGGGGCCGTATAGAAGGTGGCGACATTATGTTTGTCGCAAACCTGCCAGAAACGCGAAATATCAGGATAGGTGGGAATGCCTTCAAACATCAGTGTAGTGGCACCATTGGCCAATGGGCCATAAACAATATAACTGTGTCCGGTTACCCAGCCGATATCCGCTGTACACCAGTAGACTTCGCCGTCCTTGTAATCAAAGACCGTTTTATGAGTCATCGCAGACTGCAGAAGGTAGCCTGCAGTAGTGTGAAGAACGCCCTTGGGTTTACCAGTGGAGCCGGATGTATAAAGAATAAACATCGGATCATCAGCTTCCATTTCCTCTGCGATGACTCATAAAACGGTCTTTGATTACAAGGACGGCGA
>JARRJW010000132.1:0-5251 GCA_037388785.1 Gammaproteobacteria bacterium | reverse complement strand
CATCCTTTTTCATCTTGTATTCTTAATGAGTTGTTTATATTCATCAAAGTTTATTGTTAAAAGCCGAACACCACCTACAAGAAAAACAACCTTTGTTTTATCAAACAACATCGATTTTTGACCATTAGGTAGTTTAAAAATATCTCGTACAATCTCGACTGTTGTTCTCATATTTTTCTACGTGACTAGACTGAAATTCATATCTGATTAAATAATATGAAATAATTTCGTGTAAACAAGTTTATAAATGAAAAACTGCTCAGGAGTTATCACGCTTTTTGTGAACCAGTTCAGGTATTGAAATATCTTTTAATCAGCTGGCTAAAATGAGGCGGTTTATGGTTACATATAACTTATCAAGTTCACTGAATTAGTCCTTTAAAAAGGATTATACACCAGTCAAATCATTCAAACCCGTACACGAGAATTATCAAACTCAACTAATATTGGTTATTGTTTCTGCGGTACTTCTTCTTGAAGATAATATTCAGTCTGAAATTTATAAGTGCAGAAATTTTGTCCTTTTGAAATTTATTGTGAAAAGACTCACAGAATAAAATCGAGTATAACAGTATGTTATTAGTATGATGACTGAAGAAGAAATTAAAGAGATGTTGAAGACTGACCCTGCAAGGGTGGGTAGAAAGTTATTTCGTACTCAACAAAGAATGAATATTCTTCTGGAAATGCTAAATGAGCTCAATGGCGAGATGCTGAAACTCAAGGTTAAAGAGCTAAGTCGCGAGAAATCCAATATAGACTGGCAATAGAAAGACTAATATAGATTTATTCCTATGAGTTGGGCTTTCTAGATCAAAATCAATTATAGGAAATAAGATTTTTCCTACAAACTTAATCTGAGAAGTTCCCTATAATGCTGAGCATATCTGGTAATAAATCCGGGAGAGGTTGCAATGACCCTATTTAAACGCATTTTAATCACCTCACTTTGCTGTTTATTTCTATCACCGCCTATATTTGCCAATAAGTTCAAGGGGACAGTCGAAAATAATGATGTCGATACTTCTACAACCGAAAGCACTATAAAAGATGAAGACTGCGAGTAGTAGGTAAATTATGGAAATATTGTTTTGGATTCATTCTGCTGTAATTTCATTGATATTGAGCATTTATTCATATCAGATTTTCAGAAATATTCGGTGAAATTGCCGATAAAATTTAACATGATAAATCGATACTATTTTTTCTCGAAAATGTATTTTTCAGCATCCACGGCAGGTAAAGGGTGACTATAGTAATAACCCTGTAGCAGGTCGCACTTTTTGGATATCAGGAAGTCTCTCTGCGTCAGGTTTTCAACGCCTTCTGCAACAACCTTCAAGCCAAGGTTTTTTGACAGTGCAATTGCAGCAGAACAAATTTCTGCATCATTTGAATCGGATTCAATATCTCTGACAAAGGTCTTATCAAGCTTGAGTGTATGAATGGGTAGCAGTTTTAGGTAAGCCAGTGAAGAATAGCCGGTGCCAAAATCGTCAATGGCCAGATCTACCCCCAAGTCACGTATATTCCTCAACTGGATGATGGCTTCGTCAGGGTCGCTCATGGCGGTAGATTCGGTGATTTCCAGTTCCAGTTCACCTTCTTCAATCTCATACTTATTAATCATGGATTCCACTGTTTCCACAAAATCAACCGATTTGAGCTGCTGGGCAGAGATATTGACAGCGACCCTGAATGGCACGTTGTAAGTATCCCTCCATTGTTGAATCTGCCAGCAAGCTTGTTCAAGAATCCACTTTCCCAAAGGAATGATGAGCCCTGATTGCTCGGCAATGGGTATGAATTTATCAGGAGGTATAAATCCTTTTTCTGCATGCTCCCAGCGCAACAAGGCTTCTGCACCGCACGTTCGATTATCGGTTGTACAGATCTGGGGCTGGTAAAAAAGCTCAAAATCAGCATTTTCAAGTGCCAGCCTTATTTCATTCTCAATAAGTAAATGCTTATTCGAGTCTGAATTCAAGGCTGCGGAGAAATACTGATAGTTATTGCGGCCTGATTGTTTAGCGTGATACATGGCAGCATCTGCACTTTTCATCAACTCGCTACATTTATCCGCATCAACAGGATAGATGCTTATGCCTATGCTGGGGCTTGAGATCACTGTTTTGTTATTGATCTGGTAGGGCTCCCCTAGTTTTTTGATAAGGGACCGGGCGATAGGGTCTGCAGACAGCTCTTCCTCTATGTCGGTAATGACTACTACAAACTCGTCCCCACCAATTCGAGCTACGATATCTGATTCCCTGATATTATCTTGTAGTCTCTGGGCGACCATTTTTAACAGTTCATCACCTGTCTGATGCCCATGGGTATCATTTATGGCCTTGAATCGGTCCATAACGATAAAGAAAAGTGCCAGTTTATTTTTATGCCTCTTAGTAGCATGAACCGCCTGCTCAAGGCGTTCTTCAAGACTGAAGCGATTGACCAGGCCGGTCAGGGAGTCATGGTGTGCCAGGTAGTGTATGCGTTCCTGGTCGGCTTTTTGTTCAGTAATATCTGTAAAGCTGCCAATATAATTCAAAATATCACCGGATTCATTGTTACTTGCCGAAATCGATAGCCAACAGGGAAAGACTGTGCCATCTTTTTTTCGATTTTTGACCTCTCCCTGCCAGAAACCTGTTTTATTGATTTCAGACCACATTTTTTGATAGATATGATCCGGTGTTTCTCCTGCGGAGAGAATACTGGGGTTTTTACCGTAGAGCTCTTCAGCTGTATAGCCGGTTGTTTTTATAAATGCTTCATTTACGGCGATAATACGTTCATACGAGTCGGTGATAAGGATAGGTTCACCGCTGCTTTTGAAAACATTGGCATAAAGGTGTGTTTCTTCATTAGCTCTTTTCTGTTGAGTGATATCCTGAATGGTACCCTGAATGAAAATGGGTTTTTTAGCTTTGTCGGTGATAACCTCACGGTGCTCATGAACATACTTGATATCACTATTGTTTAGCTTTAAACGATAAATAGAATCGAAATTACCTTTGTCGCGGGTTTGCTCAAGCTCATGGTCCGTTAAATGTAAATCGTCGGGATGAATAAACGGGATTGCAAATGAGTGCGAAGGCTGGATTTCTTCTGGATTGAAATTAAAGATCCGGTACAGCTCATCAGACCATTCCATTACTTCGTTGTTTAAATCCAGAAGCCAGCTGCCTGTGCGAGTTAATCTTTGAGCTTCGGTTAATGAAGTCAGTGTTTTGCTTAATGTTTTATTTTTTTCATTCAGCTCTTTAGAATTGACATCCAGTGTGTGCTCAATAAAGCGCCGTTCTTTATCATTTTCTTCATATGCCTGATTTATGAGCTCGATGAGTTTCTTTTCAGAATCAGAAAGTTCTTCCTGGTCATACGACTTACCATAGACACGCTTTAGTTGACGCTGAAGCAGTCGATGCATGACTATGTCTCGTAAATAGCGGTCAATGTCATCGTTTGGTTGTGTAGTTGGCATTGGAGTAAATCATCCTGGAAGGGGGCGATTTCTCCATAAGAGTAAAACCCGGTAAGGTGTACATTATCGCCCAGAACTTCTTCGACGGCTTCCAGTTCTTCTTCAACTACCTGTTTCATAACAACACGTCGACCGACGCAACTGACTACAAGGCACAAAGCAGTGTTAGAGCTAGCTTTTTTAATATCTTTGGAAGCTATTTCAGCGCCATCAATCAAGATATCAAGATCAGGCTTCATTAAACGCGCAATAAAGCCTTCCGGTACATCTCCTGCAAAGGTTATCGACTTTTCTTCTTCGTTGATCGCAAGCAGTGTGCGAATAACCTCGTTAGCATTTTCAGAGGCCCTGATATTCAAGGGGAAACGAAGGCCGCTTAACGGTAAATCATCGGCAAACTCTCCGAGAAATTCCTTGTATAGATCAAGTGCTGGCCGGTCATCAAGTTCATAGAGGACATTGGCAGAAGAGCGGGTAATTATGCGGTCAGCTCCAAAAGAGCTCCAGCCTGCATGACAACCTGTTGTTACTGTCAGCGCGTCCCCATAAAAACCTACCGCAGTAATTCGATTCTTTCGAGCAGGTTCATTGGCGACTACCCATGTTTCCTGAAAACGATCCCCGTCACCTGCAAGGCCACCACTGACGGTAAAACCCTGACTGGCTTTATTGATACCGCGCACAAGTTCTGAGCCATTAAGATTAAGACCATCAGAGAGGATAAAAACGTGCTTGAGGCTTTTGGCGGGTAGTTTATTGATCAAATCACTGGCAAGCTGTTCAATATTATCGTTTTCTGTGAAATCAACAAAATCGACTTCAACGGAACCCTTTTCCATTTTTACTGCAGTACCTACAATAGGACTGTCAGATATTTCGACGCCGAGAATATTGCCAGATGAAGAGGCCCCGACAATATGGGCATTTGGATATTTTTCCTTTATTTGGTGGACACAGTCTTCTGATTTCAGTATGTCAGAATCGCCAAAAAGAAAGACAATTGAAGCAGCGCTTTTTGTCTCTATTTGACTGTCTGAGATTGCCCATGTTCCGTTATCGTAGGTAAGGCTATCGATTTTCATTGGAATTTACCATTTTATTTATTTAGTTATATTTCGACAGTACCAAAAAAATCTTTAATTAAGTATGCCTGGAAAATGTTAATTTCTTAGAGGTTTCACTGTTATTGTAAGTATATAAAATGACGGCTTTATACATAAAGCACTCATCCATATTTTCAAAACTGTACGCATTGACTGACCGCTTTCAGGAATTCCAGGAGCAGGGGGTAGTTATGCACAGACTCCCAGGCGGCCACTTTCTCTGAGAATCTCCCCACGCTATCCCTTTGGCCATGCTTCAATCTCAAACGTCTAAGACAGGGACACTCTGGGCCAGGGAAATTGCGTGAGCGGTGTTAGGTAAGGGCGAACTTGGCGGATTTTGGGGTGAAAGGAGGAGAGCTTATTCGAACTTATGAATATGGGCCGAACCTTGGGTGAACGGTAGGTAAGCGAGGTAGAGCAGTTATAGGGGTGATACGGGGTACCCAGAAAATTTTCTTGTAGAAAAAAACTTGTGAATTCCGCTTTCAGCAAGAACCGAACATTAATAATATATTTTTCAGATTATTCCTGCATACAAGATTGAGCAGGGGGGGTATATTGATGTTTATCTTATTTACTTTCTAACTATTAACAATTTTGTAAACTAATGTATTGGTTATGACTGCTGAAGAAAAAAGACACTGGAAACGTTTCCATA
>JARRJW010000131.1:0-5264 GCA_037388785.1 Gammaproteobacteria bacterium | reverse complement strand
ACGTCAACATCCTGCTTGGGCTGGAGCCACAGTTCACGCTGGCTCACCTGCTCTCCGGCGAAAAAAACATCAAGGATATTTTAACCCCTGGCCCGAGAGGCTTGCAGATCATTCCCGCCGCCTCAGGGATCGCCGAGTTTGCAGAACTCAATCAACGCCAGCGGCGAATTCTTACAGCCAACCTGAAAGCGCTGGAAAAACACTTTGATTACCTGATCATCGATACTGCAGCCGGTATTGATAATACCGTGCAACAGTTTGTGCGCGCGGCGCATTGTTCCATTGTGGTAGTTTCCAGCGAGCCGACTTCGCTAACAGATGCCTTTGCCCTGCTGCGGGTGATCAAGACCCAGGGCGACCCGGGGCCGGTTTACGCGATGATTAACCGGGTTGAGAACTACGAGGAAAGCGCCGAAATCTACAAGCGCTTTGCATCAGCTGTTCGCAAATTCATTAAACTCACACCAAAATATATTGGTTACGTTGCTGATGACCCCGAAATTCGCAAATCCATTATTAACCAGCAGCCAATTGTGATTTCCAAACCCCATTCCCCAGCCAGTCGTTGCCTGTTTACTCTAGCCAATGGTGTTGAAAAGCACTTTAAAGAATCGCCTGTTTCCAACAGTTTTGCTGATTTCTGGCAGGAACAGGAAGACCAGATCAAACCAGTGCCCGAAACCAGGTCTTCTGCACCTGCCCGATCTAAACCTGCTATCGCAACAAGCAGCACGACTTCGAGCCTGGATCACCCTGACTGGGGTGACCTGATGGATGTACTTAACCGCCAGATCATGACCACAAGCCTGAGCGAACACCAGGTTGCTCATTCCATCGACACACTGATTGCCAAGTTCAAAGAACGGTTTGGCAAACTGCCTTTTGATAGTGAAGAAATGCTTTGGAATGATTTAACAGCGGCTGACCTGCCCAGAGAACGCATGCGAAACCTGGTACAAACCATCGAATCAAAGTACCAGGAGCGTTACAAGCAAACCATGCGTAACACCGTGGACGAAATGATTCATTTCCTGTCAAACAATGACGCTGAAGAAGCCCAGTTTGTTCAGCTGGCCCAGTTACTTAACCGTGGTTATCACCGGCGTTTCAGGAAGAACCTTTTCGAGGAAATTTCAGCGGTTGCGCAAAGCCGGCCCCGTCTCTACCCGGTGAGGAAAAGACGTTAGCGTTAAACCAACCTGATGCCTGAAAAATCTATTGCACGATGAGTGCGATTGACTAAAACCCGGATTTCCTGACCAGACAAATCCAGGCGTTGCGGCATCATGTGCGCCTTGGCCAACTTATCTGCAACATACAGGTTAATTGACTCGCGGCAGCATTCATCACGGGAGGTTCCATGACTTTGCATTTCGAACACCTGGCAAACCAATTCCGGCAACTTCCACTCTCTGGCCAGGGCTGTGGTCAGCTTTAAACATAAATCATAGAAATCCTGTCGGAATTTTTTTGAATTGGGTGAATGCTTGCCGTCGAATACGGCATCAAGAATATGACAGCCAACAAACAACCCCAGGTTATTCAACAGCCCGGCAAGATAGGCATCAAAATCATTCAGACCATCCATTTTTGCCAGTTCTACTGAAATTTCTGCAGTATTTTCAGCATGCCGCAGTAACTTAGGTGCTGCAATTTCAACAAAATGCCCATCATTTTGGCCCAACACGGGTCGCTTGGCAGAAATCTCCACAAGTTCGATCAAACCTGAAATGCCTAATGCATTGATCATGTCATCGAAAGATTCAAGCGGTTTACCTTTTTGGTATTTAAGAGATTCTGCCAGTACGGCGGCATCGGCTAGTACAACCGGATCGGTTTTTAACAGTTTGATCACCTCTTCATTGTTTACATCCGAAGAAGAGTCCAGCAAGGTTTTAAGTGAATCCAGGGAGTGTTCGGTACGTGGCAAGCTGGCAAACAGGTTTCCGGTGTTCTTCAGCTGACTTTTTAACTTCGAAAGGACATCACTTTCGAATGCATTTAACTTCGCATCAATATGCGAAGTTGCACCAAGTACCTGACCAAGAAAATAACCATTTAGTTCAGAAGCAATATAACTGCCCAGGCCTGACTTGACCACGAAATCCGGTGGAAAATATTCTGCCTTATTGCTACTGCAGATTATTTTTCTTTTGGAAAAAAATCCTTTTACTTTTTTCAGCATTACTAAATTAATCTCGTGTTACAAAGATTCAAAAACCAGGTCAGCTTTTATATCCTCAATATTTTCAAGACCAACAGCTAACCTGACCAAGCCGGGTGTTATACCGGTATCGAGTTTTTCCTCATCGGTTAACCTGCCATGTGTAGTGGTCGCTGGATGTGTAATAGTCGTTTTGGTATCACCCAGGTTTGCGGTAATCGATAACATTTTGGTGTTATCAATCAGTTGCCAGGCAGCCGGCTGACCACCTTTTAGCTCGAAAGAAACAATACCGCCAAAATCAGATTGTTGTTGCCTGACAAGCGCATGTTGCGGATGGCTTGGCAAACCAGGGTGAAAAACCTTCTCAATCGCGTCTTGAGCAATTAACCATTGCGCCAGTTCCAGCGCGTTGGCTGAGTGCGCTTTCATTCTCAGCTCAAGTGTTTCAAGTCCCTTGAGAAATATCCAGGCATTAAATGGACTCAGGGAAGGCCCGGCTGTTCTGACCACACCAAAAATATCTTCACCAACACGTTTCTTATCACCGACAACAGCTCCACCGACAGCCCTGCCCTGGCCATCCAGGTACTTGGTTGCCGAATGAATGACAAGGTCTGCACCCAGTTTCAAAGGCTGTTGCAAGACCGGGGTACAAAAACAGTTATCAACCGCCAGTAAAATGCCATGCTTATGCGCCAGTTCAGACAATTCCCTGATATCAGCAACCTCTGTTAGCGGGTTTGAAGGCGTTTCCAGGAAAAACAGCTTGGTTTCAGGCCTGATTGCCTGTTCCCAGGCTTGCGTATCCGTTAATGAGACAAACGTGGTCTCCACCCCAAACTTGGCCATGTAGCGTTTAAAAAGGATAGTGGTTGTACCAAACACACTGCGCGAGCACACCACATGGTCGCCGGCCTGTAACAGACCCAGGCAGGTACCAAGAATTGCAGCCATACCGGATGCAAAAGCCACGCAGGCTTCACCGTCTTCCATCGCTGCCAGGCGTTCTTCAAAAGCGTTGACCGTTGGATTGGTAAAGCGAGAATAGATATTACCCGCTTCCGAGCCACCAAAACGGGCAGCGGCCTGTGCAGCGTTGTTAAAAACGTAACTGGAAGTTGGAAAAATGGGTTCGGAATGTTCACCTTCCTGGGTACGGTGATGTCCTATCCTCACGGCCTTGGTTGCCAATTCCCAGTCTGGCCATTCATCTTCGTTAATCATGGTTAAGTCTTAATGCATAGAATAATCGATTGATTTTAATGGATTTGGCCTATTTCAGGAAGACTATCTAGAAAGCTATTCTGCTATAAAACCCGGTAATAGCGACAGCGATTAAAGACCAAACACTTCATTAACCCGATCAAGGTCGGCCTGGGTATCGACACCTATTCCCGGTGAAACCTGGGTTTGTGAAACATGAATTTTACGGCCATGCCACAACACCCTTAACTGCTCCAGCGATTCAATCTGCTCTGTAGGTGCCGGTTCCCAGTTAATGAATTCATCGAGAAAACCTGCACGGTAAGCATAGAGACCAACATGACGATAAAACAGCTTCAGATCGGACGGTGCCTGCAAACCCTCTGCAAAATCATTGCGATGCCAGGGAATCGGGGCACGACTGAAGTACTGGGCATAACCTTCAGCATCGGTGACAACTTTAACCACATTAGGGTCAATCACATCCTCAAAAGATTCTATCGGCACACTCAAGGTAGTGATCACAGCATCCTGGTGATTTGCCATGTCATTGGCAACCTGGCTGATTAAAGACGAAGGCATTTCCGGCTCATCGCCCTGCAGGTTGACGATAATCTCATCAGGCTGCCATTGGTAAATCGATACCACTTCTGCCAGACGGTCTGTGCCACTGTGATGCTCAGCTGATGTTAGACAGACTTCACCACCAAATGCCGTAACGGCATCATAAATACGCTGATCATCGGTAGCGACAACCACTTTCTCCGGCGCGCTTTCCAGTGCCCATTGGTAAACATGTTCAATCATGGGTTTACCGGCGATTTCCATTAAAGGCTTACCCGGCAGGCGGGAAGACAGGTAACGGGCTGGGATGACGACTTTAAATTTTGTTTTTTCTTGGGTGTTCAGAAGATTTCTCCCGTTGGTCGAAATGACACTCATTGAATTCACAGTTAGGAATTTTGTTTCCAGACAAGGCGAAGATGGGATTTGTTAAAGGCGTTTATAATTAAAAAACGACTGGATTAAATGTTGTCTTCAACATCGGATGGAAACAAAAGATCAACCGTCAACTTCTTCGGTGGCATCAAGTTCCCGCGCCTCTTCAACCAGCATTACCGGAATATCATCACGGATCGGGTACGCCAGTCTGTCTAGTTTGCAGATCAGTTCCAGGTTTTTCTTGTCATAAACCAGTTCACCTTTGCATACCGGACATACCAGAATATCAAGCAGTTTCTTGTCCATCTCTCATACCCTCAATAATTTCAAAAAAGGCCTGAACAAACTTTGCCTCAGGCTGTGCACTTACCTGTAAATACCAGTAGCGTTCATCGGTTAAATACTGGCATTTTACCGCATCTTTTTCCGTCATGATAACAGGCAGATCATCATTGAAATCTATATCCTGCCGCGTAAATACATGATGATCATCGAAAGAATGTTCAATGATTTGCAGTTCATTATCCTTTAGCAGTTTAAAAAAACGCTCGTTGTTACCGATACCGGCAACAGCATGTACTTTTTGCCGGGCAAAATCCTTCAAAGGACGGCTATTTTGATCACCCAGGGAAACGAGTTCACCCAGGCGCGTCTTCATGCTGCATTCCTTAAAAGTCGTCGGACCATTGGATACGACCAGGTCAACGAAGTTCAGTCGCCACTCACCTTCCCTGAGAGGACCAGCCGGCAATAAAAAGCCATTGCCGAATCGTCGGCGGCCGTCAATCACGGCAATTTCAACATCACGGCCCAGACCGTAATGCTGCAGACCGTCGTCTGAAATCAAAATGTTGCAATCGGAATTTTCCAGCAGGGCTTTGCCAGCTTTGTAACGGTCAGGACCAACAGCCATAGGACAACCGGTTCTTCTTGAAAGCAGAATCGCCTCATC